>JBPCNM010000344.1:0-7203 GCA_051001255.1 Solirubrobacteraceae bacterium | reverse complement strand
GCACCAGGCGCTGGGCGCCGCGGCGGCGGCGGGCGCCGCGGTGGCCGCCGACTCGGCGCGCACGCTCGTCGCCATGAGCGGCGGCGTGGACTCGGCCGTCGCCGCGCTGCTCGTGCAGCGCGCCGGCCGTGCGGCGGTCGCGGTGACGCTCGAGCTGTGGCGCGACCCCGCCAACGACGCCGAGGCGTCGTGCTGCTCGGCGCACGCCGTCCGGCTGGCGCGCTCGGTCGCGCACCGGATGGGGCTGGCGCACTTCACGCTCGACCTGCGCGCCGAGTTCGCCGCGGGGGTGGTGACGCCGTTCCTGGCCGACCACGCGGCGGGCCTGACGCCCAACCCGTGCGTGCGCTGCAACGGGAACGTCCGCCTGGACGCGATGCTCGCGTTCGCCGACCGGCTGGGCGCCGCCGACCTCGCCACCGGCCACTACGCGCGCCTCACGCCCGATGGCCTGCTCCGCGCCGCCGCCGATCCCGGCAAGGACCAGGCCTACATGCTCGCCGCACTCGCGCCCGCTTCGCTGGCGCGGCTGCGGTTCCCGCTCGGCGAGCTGCACAAGCCGCGGGTGCGCGAGCTCGCCCGCGCGGCCGGGCTGCCGGTGGCCGACAAGCGGGAGTCCCAGGATCTCTGCTTCCTCGCCGGCACGGGCAAGAGCGCGTTCCTGGCCCGGCACGGCGGCCTGCGCGAGCGGCCGGGCGCGATCCTCGACCGCGGCGGCCGGACGGTCGGTCGCCACCGCGGGCAGCACCTGTTCACCATCGGCCAGCGCAAGGGCCTCGGCGTCGCGGCCGAGGAGCCGCTGTTCGTGCTCGCCAAGGACCGCCAGGCCAACACCGTGACCGTCGGCAAGCGCGCCGAGCTGGCCACGCACGAGGTCGCGGTACGCGACGCCGTGCTGCACCGTCCGTGGGCGGAGGTCGACCGGGTCAAGCTGCGCTACCGCACGGCCCCGCTGCCGTGCCGGGTCGCGCCGGGCGTGGACGGCCGGCTGGCGCTGCGGCTCGCCGAGCCGGTCGACGGCGCCGCGCCGGGGCAGGTCGCCTGCCTGATGCGCGGCGACGTGATCGTGGGCCACGGCGTCATCGCCTGACGACGAGCTGCCACGCCGCGATCGGGCTCGGACGCCGACGCGCGCATCGGGGCCTACGAGGTGGCGCTGATCGATGCCGGCGCCTGACCGCGGCGGACCACGCGGGTCGACGTGACGCGGCGCGAGGGAGGCGGCGCGCGAGTCTAGACTCGCTGGCCACATGACCTCCGACGAGATCCGCGAGCGCTTCCTCTCCTACTTCGCCGACCGCGGCCACCACCGGCTGCCGTCGGCCCCGTTGGTCCCGCGCAACGATCCGTCGACGCTGCTGATCAGCGCGGGCATGCACCCGCTCAAGCCCTACTTCCTCGGCGCCGAGACGCCGCCGGCGCGGCGGTTGACCAGTAGCCAGAAGTGCTTCCGCACCGTCGACATCGACAACATCGGCCGCACGTACCGGCACCTGACGTTCTTCGAGATGCTCGGCAACTTCTCGATCGGCGACTACTTCAAGCAGGGCGCGGTCGAGCTCGCGTGGGAGTTCTCGCTGGAGGGCTTCGGGTTCGAACCCGAGCAGATCTGGGTGACGGTGTTCGAGGGCGACGACGCGCTCGGCCTCGGCCCCGACGAGGAGGCGATCGACGCCTGGCTGTCGGTCGGCGTGCCGCGCGAGCGCATCGTGCCGCTCGCGCGCGAGGACAACTTCTGGCAGGCGGGCGCGACCGGTCCCTGCGGCCCGTGCTCTGAGCTCTACCTCGACCGCGGCCCGGCGTTCGGCGGCGCCGACGAGCTGCCCGGCTCCGACGGCGAGCGCTTCCTCGAGTACTGGAACCTCGTGTTCATGCAGTACGACCAGGAGCCCGAGGGCGTCTTGGCCCCGCTCCCGGCCCAGAACATCGACACCGGCCTGGGCCTCAACCGCCTTGCCACGATCATGCAGGGCACCACGTCGGTGTTCGAGACCGACCAGATCCGCCCGCTCGTCACGCTCGGCGAGGAGCTGTCGGGGCGGACGTACGGCGACTCCGAGGAGACCGACCGCGCGCTGCGGATCCTCGCCGACCACGCGCGCGGCATGTCGTTCCTCGTGGCCGACGGGGTCGTGCCGTCCAACGAGGACCGCGGCTACGTGCTGCGCCGGCTGATGCGGCGCGCGATCGTGCAGGGCCGCCGGATCGGCATCGAGTCGGCCTTCCTGCCGCGGTTCGCCGGCGTGGTCCATGAGCTGATGGGCTCCGCGTATCCCGAGCTGGGCGAGCAGCGTGCGACCATCGAGATGTGGCTGCGCACCGAGGAGGAGGCGTTCAACCGGACGCTCGAGCAGGGCATGAGGCTGCTCACCGAAGTGATCGCCCGCGCGCGCGATGCAGGGGGGGAGGGCATCGGCGCCGATCAGGCGTTCCTGCTGCACGACACCTACGGCTTCCCGTTCGACCTCACGCTCGAGCTTGCGGCCGAGCAGGGCCTGGGCGTCGACGCGCAGGGCTTCGAGGGCCTGATGGACGCGCAGCGCACGCGCGCCCGCAGCGCCGGCCGCGGCAGCCGCGACGACGAGCGCGAGCGCATCCGCGCGTTCGCCGACGCGGCCGGGTTCGCGACGACGTTCACGGGCTACGAGCGGATCGAGCAGGCGACGGCGGTCGGCGCGGTCGCGGCGCAGGACGCGAGTGATGTCGAAGGCCGAGGCAAGGTCGTGCTCAAGCTGGTCGAGTCGCCGTTCTACGCGACCGGCGGCGGCCAGGTCGCCGACGCGGGCGTGGTGGAGTGTGAGAACGGCGACTGCCGCGCGCGCGTGGTCGACGTCGTGCGGCTCGGCGACGACCAGGCGCTGGTGCTCGAACCCGAGGCGGGCGAGCTGCGCGAGGGCGAGCGCGTCGTCGCGCGCGTCGACCCGGCGCACCGGCGGCCGACGGCCTGCAACCACACCGCGACCCACCTGCTGCACGCGGCGCTGCGCGCCCGCGTCGGCGCGCACGTGCGCCAGGCGGGCTCCTACGTCGGCCCGGACAAGCTGCGCTTCGACTTCACCCACGGTCACCCGGTCGGCGCCGAGGAGCTGCGTGACGTCGAGGACCAGGTCAACGCGTGGATCCTCGCCAATCACCCCGTGCGTGCGATCACCACGACGCTCGACGAGGCCAAGGCGCTCGGCGCGACGGCCCTGTTCGGCGAGAAGTACGGTGACGTCGTGCGCATGGTCGAGGTCGGCGACGGCGCCTGGTCGCGCGAGCTGTGCGGCGGCACGCACGTGCGCGCGACAGCGGAGATCGGCCTGTTCAAGGTGACGACGGAGACGTCCAGCGCGGCCAACGTGCGCCGCATCGAGGCGGTCACCGGGCCGGTGGCGGTGCAGCAGCTGCGCCACCACGACGCGCTCCTGAACGAGACCGCGGGCATCCTGCGCACGAGCCCGGAGAACGTCGTGTCGGTCGTCGCCGAGCGCGAGGCCAAGCGGCGCGAGCTCTCCAAGCAGCGCAAGGCCGGTGCCGACCGGGTCACGGTCTCGCCTGACGCAGCCGTCGACGTCGCCGGCGTGCAGGTGCTCGTCGCGCAGGCCGCATTCGAAGACCCCAAGGCGATGCCGGACGCCGCGGACAAGCTCAAGGGCCGGCTCGGCGATCCCTCGGTCGTCGTGCTCGGCAGCGGCGCACACGGGCGCGTATCGCTGCTCGTGGCGGCCAGCCCGGCTGCGGTGCAGCGCGGCGTCAGGGCGGGCGCGATCGTCAAGGCCGCGGCGCAGGTGGTGGGCGGCGGCGGGGGCGGCCGCGACACGATGGCCCAGGCCGGCGGGCGCGACCCGGCCAAGCTGCCCGAGGCGCTCGAGACGGCGCGGGCGGAGATCGCGGCGGCGCTCGGAGCCCCTTGAGCGCGGCCGGTGCCCGCGAACGTCGGTGAGTCGTGTCCATAGGAGGTACTGACCGACGTTCGCCGGGCGGCGGGGGGCGCGTCGTCGCGCTCGACTACGGGTCCGCGCGCTGCGGCGTGGCGGTCTCCGACCCCACCGGCACGCTGGCGACGCCGCTGGAGCCGATCCTGCGGCCGAACACGCGCAAGGGCTTCAACCGGCTGCTCGCGGCGGTCCGGGCGATGGGGCCGGGGACCGTCGTCGTCGGCCTTCCGCTGTCGCTTTCCGGACACGACTCCGCCCAGACGCGCGAAGCGCGCGGGTTCGCCGAGCGGCTGGGCGGGGCGCTCGCGCTGCCGGTCGAGCTCTACGACGAGCGCTTCACGACCGCGCTGGCCCAGCAGCGACCGGGGTCCGCGGCGGAGGACTCGCGGGCCGCCGCGGTGCTGCTGGAGGACTGGCTGGCGGCCCGTCGCTGAGCGCCGATCGGACGTCAGAGGTCAAGGTCGGTGCCCCTTTGGGCGATCTATGGGACAACCGTTCCCTTCTGCCCGTTCCGGCAATGGACCTCTCAACGCCTACTCCGCCTCCCGGCACCCACTACAGCCCGCTCCCCGCCACGCCCCCGCCGGCGCCCGCAACGCCCGCACCGGCTGCGCCGCCCGAGCCTGCGGCGTTCGCCTCGAGCGATCCGCTCGACGGGCTGCTCAAGCAGATCATCGGCGGCTGGTTCATCCTCACCGACGGCCAGGGCGCCGTCTCCAAGTGGTCCGAGCCGGCCGAGCTGCTGTTCGGCAAGGAGGCGCCCGACGCGCTGGGGCACTCGTTCTTCGAGGGCCTGCTGGCGGGCCCGCTGTCCGACGACGCCGAGCAGTGGCGGCGCTTCCTGGCCGCCGGCGACCCGCCGCATGCGCGTGCGCTGGTCGAGGTCACCGCCCGCCACACGGCGACGGAGCAGAAGTTCCCGCTCGAGGCGGTCTTCATCCCCGTCAAGCTCGACGAGGGCTTCGACTTCTCGCTGTTCCTCGAGGACCTCTCGTTCGAGCTCCCGATGAACCTGATGCTGCTGCGCATGCGTCAGCAGCACCCGGTCGTCGTGCGCGCGCTGCGCGCCGCGATGGCCGAGGAGCCCCAGGCGTGGGACGGATGGCGCACCGCCGGCACCATGGTCGCCTTCCGCCCGCTCGGGCCGACGCCGTGGGTCGAAGAGGCGCTCGTCCGCCGCGAGGAGGCGCGTGCGCGCCAGGACGCCGAGCGTGAGGAGGCGATCACCAACCCCGATCCGGGCGTCCACGGCGGGTCGATCGACGACCTCGATGACGCCGCCGCCTTCGTGGCCCGCCTGCTGTCCGCGCTCGAGCGGAGCGACAAGCTCGAGCGCGTCGCCGGCCGGCTGCCCGGAGAGGTGGAGGAGGCCAAGCGCGAGGCACAGGCCAGCCGCGCCAGGTCCGAGGCCGCCGAGCGCGTGGCCCAGCACGCCCGTGCCGAGCTGGAGCGCCTCGACGCAGCGCCGGGCGCCGCCGACCGCGCGTCCGAGGCCGAGCGGGTCGAGCTGTTGGCGCGGCTGGAGCGCCTGGAGCGCGCCGGCCACGATCGCGACGCCACGCGGGGCGAGGAGAGCGCGGTCGCTCGCGTCGCGCTGATCGAGCGCCTCGAGCGCCTCGAACGGGATCGCCTGGAGTCCTCCGCCGCCGCCGACGCGCGCCTGACCGCCGCGCTCGCCGAGGCCGAGGCCGACGCCGCCGCCGCGCGCGCCGAGCTGGAGCGCCGCCTGGCCGAGCTCGAGGCCACCGGCGGCGAGGCCGTCGAGGCCGCGCGCGCCGGTCTCAGGGACGACCTCGAGCGCCTGCGTGCCGAGCGCGCCCGCGACGCCGAGAACCGCAAGGCCGAGCTGGAGCGGATCGACCGCGAGCGCGAGGAGTCCGACGCCGCCCGCGACGAGCTGAGCGCGGCGCTCGAGCGCACTGAGCGCGAGCACGACCGCGAGCTCGAGGCCACGCGCGCCGAGCTGGCCGCCGCCCTGGAGCGCATCGACGCCGTCCAGCGCGACGCCGAGCGGCTGCGCGAGCGCGTCGGCGAGGTCACGATCGAGCGTCACGAGGGCGAGGCCCTCGCCGGCGACGACCGTCGCCGGCTGGAGGAGCTCCAGCGCGAGGGCGAGCAGGCGCGCGCCCGCCTGGACGCGTTGCGCACGCTGGCCGACCAGCTGCGCGAGGACTCCGTCCGGGGCGCGGAGGCGTCCGGTACGCTGCGTGCCGAGCTCGACGCCGTCCGCGCCGGGGAGGCCGATGCGCGCGCCGCGGTCGCGGCCCTGCGCGCCGAGCTGTCGGCCGTGCGCGACGGCGACGCCCAGGCCGTTGCCGCCCTGGAGGCGCTGCGCGCCGACCTGTCCGCCTCCGGCGACGAGGACGACGAGGCGCTGGTTGCGGTCGAGGAGCTGCGTGCCGAGCTGGCCGCGGCCCGTGCGAGCGATGCCGGAGCGCTGGCCGCCGTCGACGCGTTGCGTGCCGAGTTGGCCGCCGCCGGTGGGGGCGATCGCGAGGCGCTGGTCGCGGTGGAGGAGCTGCGTGCCGAGCTGGCCGGGGTCCGCGGGACGCCGGAGGCGCTCGAGGCGTTGCGCGCCGAGTTGGCCGGAGTCCGCGGGACGCCGGAGGCGCTCGAGGTCCTGCGCGCCGAGCTCGCCGCCGTCCGCCAGGCCGACGCGCGCTCGCGCACCGAGCTGCACATGCTCCGCGACCACGTCGAGGGTCTCGAGCTGAGCGGCGGCAACGAGAAGCTCGACGTCCAGCCGCTGCTGGACCGCCTCGCCGCGATCGAGGCCGGGGAGTCGACGGCGCGCCAGGAGCTGGCGATCGTCCGCCAGCGCGTGGAGCTGCTCGCAGAGGCGCCGGCCGCCGGCGCCGCGGTCGACGCGCTGCGCGCGGAGCTCGCCGAGCTGCACGACGCGACGCCGTGGCGCGAGGACATCGGCGCCCTGCGCGCCGAGCTCGCAGCGCTGCGTGAGATCGACACCGGGGCCGAGCTCGAGGAGCTGCGTCGTGAGGTCGGCCAGCTCGGCGATCGCGGCGCGGATCGTCACGAGGTCGAGGAGCTGCGGCGTGAGGTCGGCCAGCTCGGCGATCGCGGCGCGGATCGTCACGAGGTCGAGGAGCTGCGGCGCGAGCTCGGCCAGCTCGGCGACCGCGGCGCGGACCGTCACGAGCTCGAGGAGCTGCGGCGCGGGCTCGCCGCCCTGCAGGACCCCGACCCCGATCCTGCGCTCGAGGAGCTGGCCCGCCAGGTCGAGCACCTGCGCGACCGCGCCGCCACCCGCGCCGACTTCGACGAG
>JBPCNM010000343.1:0-6761 GCA_051001255.1 Solirubrobacteraceae bacterium | reverse complement strand
CGAGCGGCACGGTCACGGCCGGCTTGCCGGCGTGGGACACGTCGATCGGGGCGGCCGGATCGACCTCGCGCTCGTCGGCAGTGATGCCGTCGACCGGCCACGGCAGCGTCGTCCCGGCCGCCTTGGCGATCGTCGGCAGCACGTCGATGGTCCGCACCGCGTGGTCGTCGACCGCGCCCTCCCGCTGCCCGGGCCACTTCACGAGGAACGGCACGGCGGCGATGTCGGCCATGTTCTCGCGGCCGGCCGGCCGGCGCGGCTGGCCGGCACGGAACGACGCGCCGTGGTCGGCCGTGACCACGATCACGGCGTCGTCGAAGACGCCGCTCGTGCGCAGCTCGTCCAGCAGCGCTCCCACCAACCGGTCGGTGTACTGGACCTGCAGCACGTGGCGCTGGAATCCCTGGTCGACGAGCCACTGCGGGCCGGTCCAGCCCGTGGCATCGAGGCCCGGGAACGCGCCGCGACGTATCGGATAGCGGCGCCCGTCGGGCAGGAACCGCCACCCGCCGTGCGGAAGCGTCGAGTGAAGGAAGATCAGCGGCGGTCGCGAGCGCGGCTCCTCGACGGCCGCGATCGCCCGCGCGAACCCCGCCGCGGCATCGTCGCGCGCAAGCCGCGTCAGCACGTCGATCCTGAGGTTGGACCCTCCACGCAGACTGCCGTCGTCCGTCGTCCCGGCTTCGAAGCCCTCCCAGACCCGGTCGACGGCCGGAAGGCCCTCGCGCAGGTCCTCCGGCAGTAGGAGATGCTGCACGACGACCTCGAGGTCGGACTCGAGCGCCGCCAACCGGTCCGCCGTTCCCGGCCGCGACTCGCCGCACAGGCGCGCCGGGCAGAGATCGGTGATCGGCTCGATCGCGGTGACGTCGTGGCTGCGTCCGAACAGCGTGAACAGGTTGCGCGGATGGTCGCGCGCCGTGGGCAGCGAGCCCTGTTGGGGCTGCTCGCCGGTGAGCTGCGCGGGGACCGCCTCCGTGGTGAGGTCGTCGACGGTGGTCGCGTTGCGATACCAGGTGGCGCGCTCGGCCAGCTGCGCGAGGTTCGGGTAGAGCTCGGCGTCGATCCTCCCCTCGGCGTCCGCGATCGTGCTCTGCGGCAGCTCGTCGAGCACGACCTGGACGATCGGCGTCGTCGAGCGCGACGGCCCGGCCACCGAGCCGCCCTCGTCGCCGGGCAGGATGAGCTCGCGCACCGGCGAGACGATCAGGAACAACAGCAGCACGACCAGCGGCGCGGGGGAGAGCACGGTCGTAAACGAGCGCACGCCCGCCATCCGGGCATAGAGCGCCGCGGCGCCCGCTCCCGTTATGAGGGCGACGCCGATCGCGGCGGCGGAGCCTCCCAGCAGGTCGCCGAGCGGTGGCAGCGCCAGCGCGGCCACCAGCACGGCGACCAGGGCGAGGTGGGCCGCCCAGCCGAGCACGGGCCGGACGCGGCCGAGCGCCCACACGAGCGCCGCGCCCACCAGCGGCGCGGCGAGCGCGTAGCCGAACGCCACCAGCAGGATGTCGGCGGTCGTGCTGCCGCGTGCCACGAAGAACGGCGCGTTGCGGCCGAGCAGGTCGAACAGCGGCTGCGCGAAGGCGAGCGCCCACAGCCCGCCGAGGTGCAGCGCGGCGCGCCGGAAGCCGATCGACCGCGGCCGCTCGCTCACGCCCGCGGACGGGCCTCGTAGAGCGTCCGGGTCTCGGAGACGGGCTCGCTGCGGTCGATCTGGAACCGCTCCTCGAGCGCGCGCTCGAAGGCGACCTTGTCGTAGTCGGGGTTGGCGCCGTCGCGCTTGCCGCTCAGCAGGCGCCCGACCATCGGGTCGCTGCGATCGGGGAACTCGATCACGAGCATCGCGTCGAGCGAGCGCAGCCAGTCCAGGAGCTCGCGCACGGGAACGTTGCCCGTGATGCAGACGTGGTGCACGACCGCGAGGCAGAGCGCGAGCTCCGGCGTTCCGCGACGCTCGAGCGACGCTCGCTCCAGTCCACGCCAGCCGAGGTCGGGAGACGGATCGGTGACGCTCATGACCAGCGCCAGGATGTCGGTCCGCCGCTCCTCGCGCAGCCGGCGATAGAGCCCGTCGACCGTCGCGTGGTCGGCATCGAACGCGACCACGAGCTCGGCGTGCTCGGCCGCGATGTGCGAGTACGCGCCGTCGTTGCACCCGACGTCCCAGGCCAGCGCCACGCGTCGGCGCGCCGCCGCCTCGCGCACGAACTGCGCCTTGCGGCCGGCCGCGGCGTCGTCGTAGGTGTTTTCCTGGCCATAGCCGGTCCAGGCCGTCTCGCCCGGCTTCCAGTCGAGCCCCTGCACCAGCTTCTTGAGCTTGCGGAGGGTGGCGTCGAGCAGCTCCTTGTCGAACCCGGCGCGACGCAGCTCCCGCTTGACGTCGCGCCCCGCGACGCCGGCGTAGCGCGTCTCCATCCGGGCGTGCACCAGGACGTTGGAGAGCACGCCCTTGCGGAAGCGCTCACCGGCGAGGACCGCGCGCGCGTCGTGCGGGGCGATCCCGTCGAGGGACCCGCGCAGCGCGGCGTGGAACGGCAGGTCCTTGTAGGCCTGCAGCATGAGCGGGTACAGGAAGAGCATGCAGAACTGCCGGTAGCCCGCCCACGGCTCGCCCGGGCGCAGCGGCTCGAACGAGCCGACGTCGACGAACACCGGCGCGCTGCCGCGCCACTGCACGTTGTAGGGCGACGCGTCCTTGAGCGTCAGGTCTTCGCGCAGCGTGCGCCGGTTGAGCTCGAGCTGCAGCAGCGCCGCGTCCTTGAGCATCGAGAACGGCCACTCGTAGGGATAGGAGATGAACGGCACGCGCTCGTGGTGCAGCACGCCGGCCGCGTCCGTGGCCAACAGGTCCGGCGGCGCATCGACGTCCACCGGCTCGGTCGCTACGACCAGGCCGTCCTCCTGCAGCTCACGCCAGAGGGCAGTCGCCGCGAGCGCCTCCCAGTCCCGCAACCCGTCCGCGCTCAGCACGCGGTAGACACCGTCGGGAGTGACGAAGACGCGACCGTCGTGGTCGCGGAACGAGCCGGGCTCGACGCTGGGATGGACCGCGAGGTCTCGCCCTCGCGGCTGCATCAGCGATCTTGATCCGGCTCGGCGGAGCGCAGGGCGGGCTCGTCCTTGCGGATCCGCAGCAGCCTCAGGATCCGGTACCAGTAGAGCTTGATCGCGACCGCGGCCGCGGCGACGCCACCGACCAGGAGCTGGACCAGCATGCTGCCCGTGCCCGGATCGAGGTACGCGAGCACCTGTAGGTAGAGAGGCGAGGAAGGCAAGGCGGCTGAGGATACAGCTCGTTCACAAGTCCAAGCGTCATTCGAAGACATCGAGGGCGGCGTCCGCCCCGGGGGCGCCACGCAGGTCGAGTTCGGCCACGGCTGGGAGGGCGTCGGGCCGCGCGACCTACGCCGCGCTCGCTGCAAGCTCCGTCAGGGCCTCGACGCGCTGACGCAGGGCATGCCGCTCATCCTCGTCGACCCAGCGGCGGTCGATCCCCGATTCGAGGTGGAACGCGGCTTGGCGCTGGTCATCGATGTGGTCGACGTCGATTGCGACCGCTGCATAGTCGGGCGCCCGAGCCATCGGCTCTTCGACGATGCGGGCTCGGCCCCGCGCGGTGATCGCGGTGTCGTCGTCGGCGAGAATGGTGAGCGCGACCTGCGGGCGTTCGCGCAGCCGGGCCAGCGACCCGCGGTCGCGGTGCAGGCTGAGCAGGATCCGACGATCGCCGGCGCGCAGCGGGGCGGACACCGGTATCGCGTGGGGGCGGTGATCTACGGTGGCGAGCACGGCGATCGTCTGGGTCGGCCAGTCGGGCAGCGCCTCGAGTTGCGGATGCTGACGCGCAGCGCGGCTGTTGTCGTTCATATATGGCGAAGCGGCGCCGGGGCGCGGTCCGCCGGCGACCCAGCCTGCGACCGCGACGCTCAAGACGGGCATCACGAGGTTGCCCATGACCGGTACGAGCACCCCGGTGAACACCAGCGCGTCCAGCGCGAGCGGCAGCGATTCCAGCTCGTCGCCGAAGAGCGTGAGCAGCCCCAGCACGATCAGGAACGCCACGAGCCAGGCGGCGAGGGTCGTCGCCAGCCGGCTCAGCCCTCGACGAGCACGCGATGGATTGTCGAGCTGCTCGCGCATTCACGTGCGCGCAGCTGCGCGCCAGGCAGTCGGCGACGCCGCGGATGCAGCGGGTCGGATCATGGCACCAACGCTAGGGCCGCGACAGTCATAGCGCAAAGACAGGTCAGTTATATTTGCTAGAGCGATTCATTATGGAACTGCGGCAGCTCACGTACTTCGTCGCCGTCGCCGAAGAGCGGCAGTTCACCCGCGCCGCAGCCCGCGTGTCGGTCGCCCAACCGGCGGTCAGCGCACAGATCCGTCGCCTCGAGCGCGAACTCGGCGAGACGCTCTTTCATCGCGATCGGCGCGCTGTCACTCTCACCGAGGCCGGCGAAGCCTTGCTGCCCCACGCGCGCGCCGCGCTGTCCGCCGCGGAGCGAGGTCGCGACACGATCGCCTCGCTGCAGGGCTTGCTCCACGGACGACTGCGCATCGGTGTCTCAAGGCCTGTGGACCACCGTCTCGCCGAGACGCTCGGGGACTTCCATCGCGCCCATCCCGCCATCGAGATAGCCCTCACCGAGCAGCACAACGAGCCGCTCCTCGGGGCGCTTGCCAACGGCGACATCGACGCCGCCGTGGTCGGAATGCCCGGCAAGCCGCTGACGTCCGAGATCCGCACGCGCGTGATCGCCTCCGAACCACTGGTGCTCGGCGTCTCCCAAGACCATCCGCTCAGCTGCCGCAGGAGTGTCACCATCGGCCAGTTGCGCGACCAGCCGATGATCACGCTCGCGCACGGCAGCGGCCTGCGCGTGGTGGTCGAGAACGCCTGCCGCGACGCCGGCTTCACCCCGCGGATCACCGCGGAAACCGGTGAACTTGGATTTCTTGTCGAGCTCGCCACCGAAGGACTTGGCGTTGCCGTCCTACCCCGCTCGGCGATCGGAGAAGCCGACCTCACCGTGCTTGAGATCACCCGTCCACGGCTTCGACGAAGCACCGCGCTCGCCTGGAACCAGGCCGCCACCACGCCCGCCGGACGCGCCTTCCTCGCGCTCGCCGACAGACGCTTCTCCGCCACACCCTCCGCAAGGCGCTCACGCTCGGGTCGCGCTACTCGGCCACGAGCAGCGGCAGCACCAGCGCGATGAGCGCCACGAGCGCCCACAGGGCCGGCGCGGCGCTCAAGAGCTGCTCGCCCTGTCGCCGCGCCCGGTCGGCGCGCGCCGCGCTCGTGCTGACCCACCACGCCCGCGAGCGCAGCCGCAGCACGCCCAGCACGACGCCGAGACCGGCGCCGTAGAGGAGATGACCGACGAGCGACGGGAATCCTTCGCCGAGGTCGGCGGCCGTCCACTCCGGCCGCTCGCCGAGCAGCCACGGCAGCAGCGTGAGGTTGCCGACGAACCACCACACGACGCCGTAGCAGACGCCCCACGCCAGCGAGGAAGCGCCGTCGACGGTCTCGCGGCGGAAGAGCACGGCGAAGCTCGCGCCGATCAGGACGGCGATGAACAGGTGCACCGCGAGCCCGGCGAGGGTCGAGCGCCCGCCGGCCAGACCGCCGATCGTCGGGAGCCCGTCGACCTCGAGCAGCACGGCGGTGAACAGGAGCCCGCCCGCCAGGCCCGCCACGGTGCCGGTCGCGAGCGCCCGCAGGACGCGCGTGCCGGCGCCCTCGTCCTCGTCGGAGCGCGGGTCGTCCTCGAACAGCGAGCCCACCAGGGCGCTCTGGGCGCGGTAGAGGACGACCAGCACCAGCCCGGCTAGAGCGAAGCCGGCCAGCGACGCCGTACGCGCGCGTATGGCGGCCAGGTCCCAGGCGAGGCCGTCGCCGGCCAGCAACGGGACGGCGGTGAGCACGACGCCGACCCACGTCAAGACGCCGTAGGCCAGCCCGCGGATCATCGCCGGGCCGCCGCCTCCGCGCGGCCGCGGATAGAGGGCGGCGTAGGCACCGCCGGACAGGCCCCCGGTGGCGAGGCCGGCGACCCACAGGACGGCCCGGTTGCCGCCCGCGAGGCCCGAGTCGGCGAGGAGGGCGGGCGTGGCCGTCAGGATCCACAGGAGGGCGGCCGCGGCAGCCGCGCCGGCAGTGGCCCCGCGCGCCAGAGCGGCGGTCGCCACGCGGGGCGATGCGGCCACGGGGCGCGATCCGCGACGCAGCGTCAGAGCACCGGCGATGACCACGCCGTAGACCAGGTGACCGACCAGGCTCGGGAGCTCCGACCGGGCCGCCTCGAGCGTCCAGAGCACCAGCTCCCCGGTCAGCAGCGGCAGCAGCGTCAGCGCGCCCAGGAACCACCAGAACGCGCCGTACGTGACGCCCCAGATGATCGCCTCCGCGGCCCGGATGCGCTCGCGGCCCGCGAGCAGCCCGAAGCCGGCTCCGATGACGGCCGCGACCGCCATGTGGACGAGGAAGCCCACGAGCGGCACGTCGCTGCGGACGATCGCGGCGATCGTCGGCAGCATGTCGCCCTGCTCGACCATGGCGGCGCCGAACGCCAGGCCGCCTGCGAGGCCGGCCAGGGCCACGGCGCCGGCCTCAGCCCCGGCCCGCGCGGAGAGCGCCTGCGGCGGCGCCGCGGTCACGGTGCTGCCTCCACGGGCACCTCGGCCCTGCGCTCGGGTCGCTTCGGTGTCTCGGTGAGGACGATGTCGCGCGGAAAGACCAGGTCGACGACCCA
>JBPCNM010000342.1:0-11009 GCA_051001255.1 Solirubrobacteraceae bacterium | reverse complement strand
CCCAGCGGGCGAGGTGGAGCCGAGCCGCGGCGGGTAGGGTCCCGCGCCGATGCTCCCCGGCTCGGCCTATCCCTGGGAGGCGCCGCTCGGCGCCTTCCCGATCCCCGGCGGCGCGACCCGCTTCCGCGTGTGGGCGCCCCGTGCGCGTGAGCTGGCGCTCGACCGCGACGGGGCGCGGACGGCGCTCGAGCCGGCCGGGCACGGCGTCTTCGCCGCCGAGCTCCCGGCGGCGCCGGGATCCGACTACGCCTACCTCGTCGACGGCGAGCGGCTGCCCGACCCGTGCAGCCGCTGGCAGCCCGCCGGCCTGCGCGGCCCCTCGCGCGTGCTCGACGCCGGCGCGTTCGCCTGGACCGACGCGGGCTGGGAACCGCCACGGCTGCGCGACGTCGTCCTCTACGAACTGCACGCCGGCACGTTCACCGCGGAGGGGACGTTCGAGGCCGTCATCCCGCATCTGCGCGGGCTGCGCGAGCTGGGCGTCACCGCGCTCGAGCTGATGCCGGTGGCCGAGTTCCCCGGCCGTCACGGCTGGGGCTACGACGGCGTCTACCTCTCCGCCGCGCATTCGGCCTACGGCGGCCCGCCGGGCCTCCAGCGCCTGGTCGACGCCGCGCACGGCGAGGGCCTCGCGGTGATCCTGGACGTCGTCTACAACCACCTCGGCGCCTCCGGCGTGCAGGCGATGGAGGCGTTCGGCCCCTACCTGACCGACTCCTACGCGACGCCGTGGGGCAAGGCGGTCAACGTCGACGACGCGGAATCCGACCCGGTGCGCGAGTGGATCCTGCAGTCGGCCGAGCGGTGGGTGCGCGACTTCCACCTCGACGGGCTGCGGCTCGACGCCGTCCACGCCCTGGTCGACTCCAACCCGGAGCACATCGTCGCCGCGATCGCCCGCCGCGTGCACGCGGCGAACCCGCGCGCGCTCGTGATCGCCGAGTCCGGGATGAACGATCCGAAGGTGATGCGCCCGGTCGAGCGGGGCGGCTGGGGCTGCGACGCCGCCTGGGCCGACGACTTCCACCACGCCCTGCGCGTGGCGCTGACCGGCGAGGCCGACGGCTGGTACGCGGAGTTCGCCGACCTCGGGACGCTGGTCAAGGCGCTGCACCGCCCGCATGTCCACGACGGCAGCTACTCGAGCTTCCGCTCGCGCCGCTTCGGCGCGCCCGCCGCCGACGTCGCCCCCGAGCGCTTCGTGGTCTTCGCCTCCAACCACGACCAGGTCGGCAACCGTGCGTTCGGCGACCGGCTGCCGGTCGCGGCGCGGCCGCTCGCCGCCCTGCTCACGTGTCTGGCACCGTTCACGCCGATGCTCTTCCAGGGTGAGGACTACGGCGAGCGCGCCCCCTTCCGCTTCTTCTCGGACCACATCGACGAGGAGATCGCCACCGCGACCCGCGACGGGCGCCGGCGCGAGTTCGCCGCCTTCGCCGCGTTCGGCGAGGAGATCCCCGACCCCCAGGACTTGATGACCTTCGAGCACTCCAAGCTCACCCGCGACGGCGAGCCGGCCGGCCTGCGCGAGCTCTACGCGGCCGCGCTGGCCATGCGCGCCGAGCTGGCCGGCGACGAGGCGCACGCCCACGCCGACGGCCGCCGGCTGACCGTCCGGCGCGGCCCCTGCCGGATCGTCGCCAACTTCGGCGCGGAGCGCTGGCCGCTGGACGGCACGCCGGTGCTGATCGCCGGCGAGGTGCGCGACGGCGCGCTGGCGCCGCTGGCCGGGGCGGTGCTGCGATGAGGGAGATCTGGCCGGGCGACCCGTTCCCGCTCGGCGCGACGTGGGACGGCGGCGGGACGAGCTTCTCGCTCTTCTCGGAGAACGCTACGCGCGTCGAGCTCTGCCTGTTCGACGCCGACGGCGCCGAGGAGCGGGTTCCGCTGACCGAGCGCACCGCGTTCCACTGGCACTGCTACCTGCCGCTGGTCGGGCCCGGGCAGCGCTACGGCTTCCGCGTCCACGGCCCCTACGCGCCGGCCGCGGGTCACCGCTTCAACCCCTGCAAGCTGCTGATCGATCCCTACGCGAAGGCGATCGAGGGGCCGATCCGCTTCGATGACGGCAACGTGCTCCCGTACGTGCCGAGCGGCGGCGAGGACGCCGACCTCGAGGCCGACGACGAGGACGACGCCGACGCGATCCCCAAGTGCATCGTGATCGACCCGCGCTTCGACTGGGAGGGCGACCGGACGCTGCGCACGCCGTGGAACCAGACCGTGATCTACGAGACGCACGTCAAGGGCTTCACCAAGCGGCGACCCGGCGTGCGCGAGGACCTGCGCGGCACCTACGCCGGGCTGGCGTCCGAGGACGCGATCGCGCACCTCAAGTCGCTCGGCGTCACCGCCGTCGAGCTGCTGCCGGTGCACCACATCGCCGACGAGGACTTCCTGCACACCAGGCGGCTGACCAACTACTGGGGCTACTCGTCGATCGGCTACTTCGCGCCGCACTCGTCCTACGCCGCCACGCGCGACAAGGGCCAGGAGGTGCGCGAGTTCAAGGGCATGGTCAAGGCGCTGCATCGGGCGGGGATCGAGGTGATCCTCGACGTCGTCTACAACCACACCGCCGAGGGCAACCACCTCGGGCCGATGCTGTGCTTCAAGGGCGTCGACAACGCGTCCTACTACCGCCTGTCGCCCGAGAACCCGCGTTGCTACATCGACTTCACGGGGACGGGCAACTCGCTCAACGTCGTGCACCCGAGCGTGCTGCGGCTGATCATGGACTCGCTGCGCTACTGGGTCACCGACTGCCACGTCGACGGCTTCCGCTTCGACCTCGCCTCCGCGCTCGCGCGCGAGCTCTTCGAGGTGGACCGCCTGTCGGCGTTCTTCGACGTCATCCACCAGGACCCGATCCTCTCCCAGGTCAAGCTGATCGCCGAGCCGTGGGACGTCGGCCCGGGCGGCTACCAGGTCGGCAACTTTCCCGTCCTGTGGTCGGAGTGGAACGGGATCTACCGCGACACGATGCGCGACTTCTGGCGTGGCGAGGCCGACGGGGGCGAGTTCGCCCGGCGCCTGACCGGCTCGAGCGACCTCTACCAGGACGATGGCCGGCGGCCGTTCGCGTCGGTCAACTTCATCACGGCCCACGACGGGTTCACCCTGCGCGACCTCGTCTCCTACAACGCAAAGCACAACGAGGCCAACCAGGAGGGCAACCGCGACGGGACCGACGACAACCGGTCCTGGAACTGCGGCGTCGAGGGGGAGACCGACGATCGCGAGGTCAACGCGCTGCGCGAGCGCCAGCAGCGCAACTTCCTGGCGACGCTGCTGCTGTCCCAGGGCGCGCCGATGCTGCTCGGCGGCGACGAGATCGCGCGCACGCAGGGCGGCAACAACAACGGCTGGTGCCAGGACTCCGAGCTCTCGTGGTTCGACTGGGAGCTCGACGCGCGCGCGGAGCGCCAGCTCGAGTTCACGCAGAGCCTGATCGCGTTGCGGCGCGCGCACCCGGTCTTCCACCGGCGCGACTTCCTCACCGGCGAGGCGCGCGACGGGTCCTCGCTTCCCGACGCGTGGTGGTTCCGCCCGGACGGGCGGCGCATGACCCAGCACGACTGGAGCTCCGGTGCGCACCGCCTCGGGCTCTTCCTCAACGGGGAGGGGATCACCGCGCCGGGCCCCGAGGGCGAGCGCGTGGAGGACGACTCGTTCCTGCTCCTGTTCAACGCCTCGGGCGACGACTGCGCGTTCAACGCGCCGAGCCGGCGCTTCGGCACGCGCTGGTCGCGGGTGCTCGACACGGCCGACACCGGCGCGGCGCCCGGCTCGCTCGCCCTCGACGCGGGCGGCCCACTGACGCTCACGGCGCGCTCGTTCGTGCTGCTGCGGCGGGTCGACTGACGTGGCGCAGCTCCGGGCCACCTACCGGCTGCAGCTCGGACCGGACCTCACGTTCGCGGGGGCGGCCGAGCAGGTGCCCTACCTGCACGACCTCGGCGTCTCGCACCTGTACCTCTCGCCCGCCTTCGCGGCGCGCGCCGGCTCGACGCACGGGTACGACGTGGTCGACCCGACGCGGCTCTCGGACGCGCTGGGCGGGGAGGCGGGCTTCCGCGCGCTGGCCGCGACGGTGCGCGAGGCCGGGATGGGGATCGTGCTCGACATCGTCCCGAACCACATGGCGACCGACGACGCCAACCCGTACTGGACCGACGAGCGGCGGCGTGCGACGTTCTTCGACATCGACGACCGGACCGGCCGCCACCGCCGCTTCTTCGACATCGACCACCTGGCCGGCGTGCGCCAGGAGGACCCGGAGGTGTTCGCGGAGACGCACCGGCTCGCGCTGGCGCTCGTGAACGAGGGGCTGGTGGACGGGCTGCGGGTCGACCATCCCGACGGGCTCGCCGACCCCGCCGGTTACCTGGAGCGGCTGCGCGACGGCGGGGCGGAGCACGTCTGGGTGGAGAAGATCCTCGATCCCGGCGAGCGGCTGCGCGACTGGCCGGTCGAGGGCACGGTCGGCTACGAGTTCGCCAACGACGTGGCGGCGCTGTTCGTCGACCCGGCCGGCGAGGCGGCGCTGACCGCGCTGTGGGCCGGGCTGAGCGGCGACGACCGGCCGTTCGGGGCGTGGGCGGCCGAGGCCAAGCGCGAGCAGGCGCGCACGACGTTCGCGCCCGACGTCGACCGGCTGCGCCGGCTCTGGCCCAGCGCCGAGGACGTGGAGGACGCGCTCGCCGCGCTGCCGGTCTACCGCACCTACATCCGCGACCGGCCCGCGCCCGAGGACCTGCACGTCCTCGGCGAGGCCGGTCTGACCGGGTGGCTCGCGCAGGCGCCGAAGCCGTTCGTCACCCGCTTCCAGCAGACCACGCCGCCGATCATGGCCAAGGGCGTCGAGGACACCGCCTTCTACCGCTACGCGCGGCTGCTGGCAGCGAACGACGTCGGCGGCGACCCCGGCCGCTGGTCGATCGACGTCGACGCCTTCCACGCCGCCAACGCGCAGCGCGCCGAGCGCTTCCCGCGCCACCTGCTCACCAGCCAGACCCACGACACCAAGCGCTCCGGCGACGTGCGCGCGCGGCTGGGCGCGCTGGCCGGGATGGCCGACGCGTGGGTGGAGCAGGTCGTGCGCTGGCGCGAGCTGTGCGCGCCGCTGCGGGCCGGCGGTGCGCCCGACGCGGTCGAGGAGTACACGATCTTCCAGACGCTGCTGGGCGCCTGGCCGATCGCGCCCGAGCGGCTGTGCGCGTACATGGGGAAGGCGATGCGCGAGTCCAAGCGCAACACGAGCTGGGTCGAGCCGGACGCCGGCTGGGAGGGACGCGTGCTCGGCTACTGCCGCGCGCTGTATGACCACGCGGCCTTCCGGGCGGCCTTCGAGCCGTTCGCCGAGCGAGTCGCCGTCGTGGGGGAGCTGCACGCGCTGCGCCAGACGGCGCTCAAGCTCACCGTGCCGGGCGTGCCGGACGTCTACCAGGGCGACGAGCTGGTCGCGCTCTCGCTCGTGGACCCCGACAACCGGCGCCGGGTCGACTGGGCGCGCCGCCGCGAGCTGCTCGGGTCGCTGCGCGACGGCGCAGGGGGTGGGCGGGTTCCGGCGTCCCGCGACGCGCGCAAGCTGTTCCTGATCCGCGCGCTGCTCGCGCTGCGCGCCCGCCGACCGGAGGCGTTCGCCGGCGCCTACACGCCGCTGGACGCCGGCGCGGACGCCGTCGCGTTCCTGCGCGGGGACGACATCGCGCTGGCGCTGCCGATCCGGGAGGGCGGCCTCGACGTCGAGCTGCTCGCGCTGCCGTCGGGCGACTGGCGCCCGGTCATCGATCCCGAGCACCTGGCCGGAACGGAGATCCACGTCCTCGAGCGCCGGACCTGAACCGATGGATACCCCGGGGAACTGGCTCCCCCCGCGGTAGGCGACTTGGCAGTGCCGGCGTAGATAGGTGCGGTGGCGACTCTGGGCCGAGTCAGTCAGTCGTTCGGCTCCGTGGCCTGGGTCATGACGAGAACCCCACGGTGGTCGCGGGCGCTCGGCTGCTGGCGAGAACGTGCCGGAGACGCAACACTGGGGGCGTGAGAGCAGTCGACCGTGAACGCGGCGGCGTTTCGCTGCGCTTGTACGTGGCAAGGGATACCGCCCCCTCGGCGCAGGCGCGCAGGCAGCTCGCGGCGTTGCGTGAGCGTATCGGCGGCGAGCACTGGGACGTGGAGGTCGTTGACGTCTTCGAGCAGCCCGGCCTCGCGGAGGCCGACCGGATTCTCGCGACCCCCATCCTGATCCGGCTGTTTCCGGCGCCGCGATTGAGCGTGATCGGCGACTTCAGCGACTCGCATGCGGTGGCGACCGCACTCGACCTCGAGGAGGCAGTGGATCGATGACCGCAGCACAGGCACTGGCGCGGCTCGAGGTCGGCATCCCGGGGTTCGATGCGCTCGCGCACGGCGGGCTGCCGCAGGCCCGCAGCACGCTTCTGGCGGGGTCGACGGGGACCGGCAAGACGGTGTTCGGCCTGCAGTTCCTCGCGGGCGGCGCGCGTCTGGGCGAGTCCGGGGTGCTCGTGACGTTCGCCGAGCGCCCGGCCGATCTGATCGCCAACTCCGAGAGCTTCGGGTGGGACCTGGGCGGCCTGGTGCGCGAGCGGCGCCTCGCCATCGTGGACGCCACGCCGGAGGAGGGTGCGATGGTCAGCGGCCGCTTCGATCTCGGCGGGCTGTCGGCGCGTATCGCCCACGCCCTGAGCGAGGTCGAGGGGACGCGGCTGTTCCTGGATCCGATCGATGCGCTGTTCGAGGAGTTCTCCGCCGCGGTCGAGGTGCGGCGCGCGTTCGCGGCGATGTTGCGCGCGTTGCGGCCGCTGGGCGCCACGACGCTGATCGCCGCCGAGCGTCCCAGTGAGGAAGACGTCGTCACTCGGTACGGCGCGGAGGAGTTCGCGGTCGACAATGTCGTCCTCCTGCGTAACGTCCGCGCGGAGGAGCGTCGTCGCCGGACGATCGAGGTCCTCAAGCTGCGCGGTGCCGATCATCACAAGGGAGAGTTCCCGTTCGTCATCGACGCGCGCAGCGGCATCGAGATCGTGCCGTTCTCGCCGATCGAGGGCGGTTCCGACGTGTCCGCGGAGCGGATCTCGCTCGGGAACGGCGATCTGGACGCCATGTGCGGCGGGGGGATGTATCGCGATTCGCTCATGATGATCACCGGCGCGACCGGAACGGGCAAGACGCTGATCGGCCTGGAGTTCATGGTCGCGGGGATCGCCGCCGGCGAGCGGGTGCTCTACCTGTCGTTCGAGGAGAGCCAGTGGCAACTCGAGCGCAACGCCGCGGCGTGGGGGATGGACCTGACGGCACCCACGCGTGAGGGTCGGTTAGAGGTGATCTCCCGCTACCCCGCGCGCCTAGGGCTCGAGGACCTCTTGGTGGAGCTCAAGCACACGGTCGAGCAGTTCGAGCCGACGCGACTGGTGCTCGACAGCATGACCGCGATCGAGCACAACTCGCCCGCGAAGGCGTTCCGTGAGTTCAGCGTCGGCTTCAGCGGCTATCTCAAGGGGCGCGGCGTGGCGACGATGATGACCACGACGCTGCCGAACCTGCTCGGCGGCGAGCACGCCACCGACCTGTACCTGTCGACGATCGCGGACGCGATCCTGGCGCTGCGCTACTTCGACCTCGACAGCCAGGTCCGGCGCGCCATGCTGGTGTTGAAGATCCGCGGCTCGCAGCACGCGCGCACGATGCACGAATACGAGATCACCGAGGACGGACTGTCGGTGCTCGGGCCAATCGAGGGGGTTGGCGGCATCCTGGCCGGCCTGGCGCAGCACACGGCTCCCTCGGCAAACGGCGGCGCCCGTGCCAGCGGGCGCCTGGAGTGAGCGCGCGGCGCCCCAGAAAGCCGGAGGAGGCCGCCGGCGGCTCACCGATCCCGCGGGACAGCCTGCGCACGGTGATCCGCGAGAACGTCGACGGGATGCTGGTGATTGCCCGCGACGGCATGATCCTGCTGGCGAACCCGGCCGCCGAGCAGCTTCTCGGCCGGCGCGCCTCAGGGCTGAACGGCACGCCGTTCGGCGCTCCGCTCGTGTTGGAGAAGGCGACCGAGATCGACGTCGTCGCCGCCGGCTCGTCGAGGACGGCCGAGATGCGGGTCGTCGAGATCGACTGGCACGGAGACCTTGCCTTCCTGGCCTCGCTGCGCGACGTGACCGACCGCAAGCTGGCGGAGGGGGTGCTCGCGAGGGTCGGAGCCCAACACGCGGCGATCGCGCAGTTGGGCAAGGACGCGGTCTCAGGACTCCCGCCCGAGGCGCTGATGGTCGAGGCGGCCAAGCACGTGCGGCGCGTGCTCGCGACCGACTTCGCCGGCGTGCTCGCGCTCCTGCCCGATGGCGGTGAGCTCCGGCTCGTCGCCTCAGAGTGGTCGACCGCGCCCCCGGACCCGTCCAGCGGCGCGGCGGGCGGCGGCTCCCAACCCCGGTACACGCTCGAGGCCAGCGAGCCGGTCGTGATGGATGACGCCCGCGACGAGGCTCGCTTCGAGGCGTGGCCGCCAGGGCTCGCGAGCGCGGCCACGATCCTCATCAACGATCGCGAGCAACGCTTCGGGGTCGTGGAGGCGGCTTCCCGGTCTTCGCGGCGTTTTGACCGCGACGAGATCGCCTTCCTGCAGTCCGTCGCCAACCTGCTGGCCGCGGCGGTCGCCCGCTTCCGCGCGGAGCGCCAGGTGCGCCACCAGGCGCTCCACGACGCGCTCACAGGGCTCCCGAACCGCGCGTTGTTTCTCGACCGGCTCGGCCAGGCACTGGCCCGCTCGAGGCGGCAGCGCACCGGGCTGGCGGTGCTTTTCGCAGACCTCGACGGTTTCAAGCAGGTCAACGACAGCCTCGGCCACCACGCCGGCGACGAGGTGCTGGTGAGCCTGGCGAGGCGACTGACCGACGCTTTGCGCTCGAGCGACTCCTTGGCGCGATTCGGCGGAGACGAGTTCATGATGGTGCTCGAGGACGTCGAGGGGGAGGGCGAACTCTTGCGCGCCGTCGAACGAGTCCACGCGGCGGCCACGGCCGCTCCCTTCGTGGTCGAAGGTCAGCGACATGCACTCGATCTCACGATCGGCGTCGTCCGGGTCGACGAGTCCCACGACACTCCCGATGACCTGGTCCGAGACGCCGATGCCGCCATGTACAGCGCGAAGCGGCTCGGGCGCAGAGGCTACGCCGTGTTTGACCGCGACATGCGCCGGCATGCGGCCGACCGGCTGCGCGTCGAGAGCGAACTTCGGTCCGCGCTCGACGCCGGAGAGCTGCGGCTGCTCTATCAGCCGATCGTGGCGCTCGACGGTGGCCGCATCGTCGAGCTCGAAGCACTGTTGCGCTGGCAACATCCCGAGCGAGGGTTGCTCGAGCCAGCCGACTTCCTGGATGTCGCCATCGAGAGCGGGCTGATCGTGCCCATCGGCAAGTGGGCGCTGCCCGAAGCCTGCCGCCAGGCGGCGGCATGGCGCGCGGCCGGGCTCGGCGCCGGCGCACCCACCGTCAACGTCAACATGGCGCCAAGCGAGCTCGCCCAACCCGAGCTGAGGGAAACCGTTCGCGCGGCGATCGACCAAGGCGGCGCCGGGCTCGCGCTGCAGCTCGAGCTCACCGAAGGCGCGCTGATCACAGATCCATCGCTTCCCGCAACGCTCCGCGATCTAAGCGACAACCTGGGGGTGCGCGCCGCGCTCGACGACTTCGGCACCGGCTACTCGTCGCTCGCCTACCTGACGCGGTTCAAGATCGACGAGCTCAAGGTCGACCGCTCCTTCATCCATGCGCTCGCGCGCGGCCGCGACGCACCGATCGTGACGGCGATCGTCAGCATGGCCCACGCGCTTGACATCCTGGTCGTAGCGGAGGGCGTCGAATCCGAGGAGCAGGCGACCGAAGTGCGCCGGCTCGGCTGCGATCGCGGGCAGGGACACTTCTTCAGCCGCCCACTCCCGCCCGAGGCGATTCCCGCACTCGTCGCCGAGCCGTCACGCCCGCCCACGCAGGTCGGCCGCTACTGGCGGCCATAACGGATTCGACTTGGGCGCCGGGGCGGCGTGATGCACCCTTGGTGCATGACCCAGACCGCTGCCGTGCCCACCGTCACCGACGACGCGTTCGCCGCCGAGGTGCTCGAGTCCGAGCTGCCCGTGCTGGTCGACTTCACCGCCGCGTGGTGCCCGCCCTGCCGCGTGATGAAGCCGGTGCTCGCCGAGCTGGCCGCCGAGCGCGACGACCTCCGCGTGGTGCAGCTCGACGTCGACGAGCACCAGCGCACCGCCGCCGACTACGGCGTCCTCTCGATGCCGACCTTCATCTTGTTCCGCGACGGCCGCGAGGTCCAGCGGCTCGTCGGCGCCCGGCCGCGGCGGCGGCTGGAGGCCGAGCTAGCCAAGGTCCTCTAGCAGCGCCTCGCGCAGCAGCCGGCCGGCCGGGGTCTCCCGTCCGGCCGGTACCAGCAGCGTCACCCGGTGGCGCGGCGCGGGCGCGGCCAGCTCGACGGCGGCCACCTCGGGGCCGGGCTGCTCGAGCCAGGAGGCCGGGACGACGCTGACGCCCAGCCCGGCGTGCGCGAGGAAGCGCACCGTGCCGGGGTCTGAGACCTCGAACAGGGGCACGGGGCTGAACCCGGCGGCCTGGCACGCGGCCATCACCGTCGCGCGCAGCGCTGTCTCCGGCTCGGCGAGGATGAACGGGCGCCCGTGCAGATCGGCGAACGCGACGGCGGCGGCGCCCGCCAGCGGGTCCTCCGGCGCGAGCATCGCGCGCAGCGGCTGCTCGGCGAGCGCGATCGCCTCGGCTCCGGCGGGTGGCGTGCCGGGCAGGCTCGCGACGCCGACATCGGCCGCGCCGCTCGCGACCAGCGCCGCGACCTCCCGCGCGGGCGCGTGGCGCAGCGCGATCTGCAGCCCCGGGTGCGCGCGGTGAAACGCGGCAAGCGCGGCGGGCAGCCGCGGCGTGTCCATCGTCGTGGCCGCCACGCGCACGCGCCCGCGCGTCGCCCCGGCG
>JBPCNM010000341.1:0-6109 GCA_051001255.1 Solirubrobacteraceae bacterium | reverse complement strand
GCGGCTCGTCGGCTCGCGCCCCAAGGGCGAGCAGGTCCGCCAAGTGCTCGACGAGCTGATCGCCGAGCTCGGAGCGGGCGCGATGCTGCCGTCCGAGCGGATGCTGGCCGAGCGCTACGGCGTGGCTCGCATGACGGTTCGCAAGGAGCTCGATCGGCTCGTCGCGGATGGCGCGGCGTACCGCCTGCAGGGGCGTGGGACGTTCGTGGCCGAGCCGCCGATCGTCTACGCCGACGCGCTGAAGGGGTTCAGCGAAGACATCGTCGCGCGTGGGATGGTCCCCGGCGCGAGCGTCCTCGCCCAGGAGCTCGTCACCGCCGACGCGGCCCTCGCCGCCGCGCTCGAGCGTGCCCCGGGGACGCCGCTGGTCCGGATCCAGCGCGTGCGCACGGCGGACGGCGACCCGGTCGCGCTCGAGTGGTCCTACCTCCCCAGCGAGGACTTCCAGGGCCTCGAGCGCGCCCGGCTCCGCGATCGATCCCTCTACAGGCTGCTGCACGAGCGCTACGGCGTCACTCTCGGCACCGCCGGGCAACGGGTCAGCGCCGTCGCGCTGTCGGCCGAGGAGGCCGCATTGCTCGACGCCGTCGAGGGCCAGCCCGCCTTCCTGTTTCGGCGTGTCACGCGCCGGCAGAGCGGCCGCGTCGTCGAGTACGGCCGCTCGCTCTACCGCGGTGACCGCTACGAGATCGAGATCAGCCAGGCGCGCCACCCCGGCGGGCCCGACCACGGAGGTGGCGCATGACCGGCCTGCGCACGGCCACACGGATGCAGGAGCCACGCGGGCTCTCCAAGGTCAGCCCGACCACCTAGGTCCGTCGTGCGGCTCGGAGTGCGCCATGCCCTGGTGGGCGACGTCCTCATCCACGGCGACGTGCGCGTCGAGCACGGCCGGATCGCCGCCGTCGGCGTCGTCCCGGCCGGCCCGACCGGCCTGGCCGCGCCGGGGTTCGTAGACCTGCAGGTCAACGGGTTCGGCGGCGTCGACTTCCTCGCCGCCGAGCCGCCGGACTACCGCACCGCCGGGGCGGCGCTCGCAGGCACCGGCGTGACCGCGTACCTGCCGACGTTCATCACCTCGCCCGACGGCGCGGACGACCGCGCGGTCGCGGTCGCGGCCGCCGCGGCCGCCGCTGCCCGGTCGGGGCCACGCATGCTCGGGGTGCACCCCGCGGGTCCATTCCTGTCGCCGCACTGGCCCGGCGCGCACGACCCACGCCAGCTACGGGCACCGAACCCGGCGCTGATCGAGCGACTCGCGGGCGCCGGACCAGTCGCGCTCGTCACCCTCGCGCCCGAGCTCGTGGGGGCGCTGGAGCTGATCGAGGCGCTGGTCGCGCGGGGGATCGTCGTCTCCTGCGGCCATTCCGACGCAGACGCTCACGTTGCCCACGCGGCGTTCGATGCGGGCGCGCGGGCCGTCACGCACCTGCACAACGCAC
Source organism: Solirubrobacteraceae bacterium (assembly GCA_051001255.1). Taxonomy (GTDB): domain Bacteria; phylum Actinomycetota; class Thermoleophilia; order Solirubrobacterales; family Solirubrobacteraceae; genus DASQMT01. The sequence continues at coordinate 4,667 of JBPCNM010000341.1, read as the reverse complement.
ACCGTCGCTACGCGCACCGCGACCCCGGCCTCGGCGGCGTCGCGCTCGTCAGGCCGCAGGTGACCGTGCAAGTGATCGTCGACAACGTCCACCTCGCGCCCGAGGTCGCCTACGCCGCCTTCTTGTGCGCTCGCGAGCGATTCTGCCTGGTGACCGACGCGATGGCCGCCGCGGGGCTCGGCGATGGTCGCTACCGACTCGGATCGCGCGACGTCCAAGTCGAGGGCATGAGCGCCCGCCTGGCGGACGGCACCTTCGCCGGCAGCGTGCTCACCATGGACGCCGCCGTGCGCAACCTCGTGGCCCTCGGCGCCACGGAAGCGCAGGCACTCCTCGCCGCCACGCGCGCACCCGCCCGCCTGCTCGCCCGCGCGGATCTCGGGGCGCTCACGCCCGGCCTCCCAGCCGACGTCGTCGTGCTCGACGACGGCCTCGAGGTGCGCGCGACCCTGATCGGCGGCCACGAGGCCTACCGCGCCTAGGCGGCTCCGCGCGACGCCGGTGCTGCGGCTCAGGCCCCGCCGTCGAGCCAGTCGCGCATCGAGACGTGGCGCGCCGAGTGCTCGCCGGACGCGAGCTCTCCTCGCAGCTCGCCCAGCAGCCCGTAGCGGTCGGCCGTGACGTTGTGCTGGTGGATCGTCTCGAGGTTCTCCTGGCGGGCGGAGACGAACGCGTCGTCGCGCAGCTCGGGCAGCCCGTCGACGACGCCGCGGATCATCTCGCGCACGCAGTCCTCGACGAAGCGCGGGCGCCGGTGGGCCTTCTCCACCACCGCGCCCTCGTCGGAGCGCTTCATCAGCTCGTAGATCTCCGAGGACATCGAGTCCTCGGCGATCGCGAGCAGGCGCCGGGCGTCGATGTCGGTGTCGCACCCCTCCGGGCATCCGACGTAGAGCGTGCCCAGGCCGCGCTGGTTGTGCGTCGCGACGGGCACGGCCTCGAAGATCCTCTCGATCTCGTGCTCGCCGAACCCCTCGGCCAGCAGCCGCTCGCGTGAGCTGGCCTGGACGAGCGTCTGCGCGCACGGGCAGGCGGTCATCCCCTGCGCGGTGACGCCGCTCAGCCGCCGCGTGCCGGCCGCGCTGGACACGGCGACGCCGTGCAGCGTGTAGATCTCCTGGGTGGGGATGCCGCTGTGGGGGGCCGGCTTGTGCTCGGGGTAGCGGGCCTCCAGGTGCACCTCGGCACGGCGGGCGCCCTGGCGGTCGCGCACCTTCTCGGCGATGTGCTGGGCCAGCGTCTCGGCCCGGAACGCGCTCTCGCCGAGGATCACCTCGCCGATCGCGTCGTTGACGACCTCCTCGAAGCGCGACATGTGGGCGCCCTTCTGGCGTGGCCCGAGGTCGACGAAGCAGTCGAGCCTGGCCGAGTACAGCGTGTCCGTCCCGCCGGCGTTGATCCGGATGACCTTCTCCACGTTGGTCACACCCACGCGCGAGAGCGAGATGTGCAGCGCGGGGACCTCGCTCTGGACGTCTGCGGGCGATACGGCCATATCCGGGACGATAGAGGGTTGCCGCCAAGCCCCCATTGGGGGCAGGAAGTTCACCCACCCGCCCCCTTCCACGTGCCGATTCTTGTGCTACAAGTCACGAAGAAGGATGCAACACGCGGGGTCGGTCCCGGAGGGGTCGGCTGATTTCGGCTCAAGGATCGAGGGGTTGGGCACCAAAGCGGAAGTCTTGCTGGCGGAGGAGGTCGCGATCACGGAGATCGACGAGCTTCGTCCGCTGATCGCCGAAGGTCAGGAACGGGGATTCCTGACGTTCGCGCAGATCGCCTCCTCACTGGAGGAGATCGAGGTCACCAAGGAGCAGGTCGCAGAGCTCCACACGTATCTGGACGACCACGGGATCGACGTGGTCGGCGAGGATGGCCGCCCGGCGATCAGCGAGGGCGGCCGCTTCGAGCGGCCCGAGGCCACCCTCGGGGAGAAGCCCGACGCGCCGCGCAAGCCCGAGATCGACCTCACGGTCGAGCCGAGCCTGGACTCGCTGCGACTGTACCTGCGCTCGATCGGGCGCGTGCAGCTGCTGACGGGCGAGCGTGAGGTGGCGCTCGCGAAGCGGATCGAGCGCGGCGACCTGTTCGCCAAGCAGGAGATGGTCGAGGCCAACCTGCGCCTCGTCGTCTCGATCGCGAAGGGCTATCTCGGTCGCGGCCTGTCGTTCCTGGATCTGATCCAGGAGGGCTCGCTCGGGATGATCCGCGCGGTCGAGGAGTTCGACTACCGGCGCGGGTACAAGTTCTCCACCTACGCGACGTGGTGGATCCGGCAGGCGGTCACGCGGGCGATCGCGGACAAGGGGCGGACGATCCGCATCCCGGTCCACATGGTCGAGAAGCTCAACAAGGTCGTGCACGTGGAGCGTCAGCTCGTGCAGTCGCTCGGCCGCGAGCCGGCGCCGCACGAGGTCGCCGCCGAGCTGGAGTGCACGGTCCGCGAGGTGCGCGAGATCCAGCGCATGGCGCAGCAGCCCGTGTCGCTCGAGAAGCCGATCGGCGAGGAGGAGGAATCCGAGCTCGGCGACTTCGTCGAGGACGAGGCCGCCGTCTCCCCGTTCGACCAGGCGTCGGACACGCTGCGGCGCGAGAACGTCCGCAAGGCGCTCGACGCGCTGCCTCAGCGCGAGCGCGAGGTGATCGAGATGCGCTTCGGCCTGACCGGCGCGCGCCCGTTCACGCTGGAGGAGGTCGGCCGCGCGTTCAACGTGACGCGCGAGCGCATCCGCCAGATCGAGAACCACACCCTCAAGAAGCTGGAGTCGCTGCCCGAAGCGCAGCGGCTGCGCGACGCAGGCTGACGCCCGTGCCACCTGCGAGCGCCGCCACTTCGGCGGCGCCCGCGGGACGGGCGAACAGGTAGCCCTGGGCCAGGTCGCACCCCAGGTGCAGCAGCGGGGTCATCTGCTCGCGCTGCTCGATCCCCTCCGCGACCGTGCGCAGCCCGAACGAGCGGGCGAGCTCCACGATCGCGCGCACCAGCGCGATGTTGGCGCCGGGGCGCCCGAGCTGATCCACGAAGGACTTGGGGATCTTCAGCATGTCGAGCGGCAGCGAGGCGAGGTAGGCCAGCGACGAGTGTCCCTCGCCGAAGTCGTCGACGGCGATCCGCACGCCAAGCGCCTTGAGCGCGTCGAGCCGCTGGGTGGCGGTCACGACGTCGCGCATGACCGCCGATTCCGTCAGCTCGAGTACGAGCTGGTCGGCGGGCAGCCCGTGGTCGCGCAGCGCCAGCTCCACCTCGCCGACCAGCGCGGGGTTGGCCAGCTGCTCGACCGAGAGGTTGACCGCGATCCACAGCTTCCCGTCCCCGACGCCGGCGTGGCGCCACTCGGCGGCCTGGCGGACGGCCTCGCGCAGGATCCACGTGCCCAGCAGCTCGATCAGGCCGGCCTGCTCGGCGACGGCGATGAACTGCGCGGGTGCGATCATCCCCTTCTCGGGGTGATCCCAGCGCACGAGCGCCTCGGCTCCCACGACCGCGCCGCCGTCGGCCTCGACGATCGGCTGGTAGTTCAGGACGAACTGGTTGGAGGCGATCGCGCGCCGCAGCTCGGCTTCCAGCTCCATCCTGCGCAGAAGCGCGGCGTGCATGCGCTCCTCGTAGAGCCGGTAGCGACCGTGACCCTCGTCCTTGGCGCGGTAGAGCGCGATGTCGGCGTTGCGCAGCACTTCTTCGGTGGGCGGCTGCTCGCTGCGGCTGACGACCACGATGCCGGCCGAAGCGGAAACGGCGATGCGCCGGCCCTCCAGCTCGAAGGGCTCGGCGAGCGCGTCGAGCAGGTAGCGGGCCATCTGGCCGGCGGCCTCGGGCGAGGCGCAGGTCTCCAGCAGGACGGCGAACTCGTCCCCTCCCAGCCGGGCGGCGGTGTCGCCGGCGGCCAGCCGTTCGGTCAGCCGGCGGGCGCAGACCCGCAGCAGCTCGTCGCCGGCCGGGTGCCCGAGCGAGTCGTTGACCTTCTTGAAGTCGTCGAGGTCGATGAACAGCACCGCGAGCCGCTCCTCGGCCAGCGTGCCCGTGTAGAGCGCGTGCTCGAGGCGGTCGACGAACAGCGCGCGGTTGGCCAGCCCGGTGAGCCCGTCGTGGAACGCGCGGTGCGTGAGCTGCTCCTCCAGCGTGACGCGGTCCGTCACGTCGCGCGAGTTGACGACGACGCCCTTGACCGCCGGGTCGTCGAGCAGGTTCGCCCGCTTGTTCTCCACCCAGCGGTAGCTGCCGTCGCGGTGGCGCCAGCGCACGAGGATGGTGCCGTCTGCGGGTCCGGGGCTGCGCAGCGCGCGGGCGAACTGGGCCAGCGCCCACTCGTGGTCGTCCGGGTGCACGACGTCGAGCAGCTTGGTGCCGACGAGCGCCGTGGGCGCGTAGCCGAGCACGTCCTCGATCGAGGGCGTCTGGAAGCGGATCGTTCCGTCGGCGTCCAGCACCGTGACGACGTCCGCGGCGTTGTCGATCAGGGAGCGGTACCAGGCGTCGGCCTCGCGGCGGGCGAGTTGCGCGGCCAGCCCGGCCGACTCCAGGGCGATCCCCAGCTCGCCGGCGAAGGTCTCCAGCGCCGCGCGGGTGTCGACGTCGATGCCGGCGGGCGCGTCGACGGCCAGCACGCCCTGCGGCTCGCGGCCGCGCAGGGCAAGGCGCAGCGGCGCGCTTCCGGCGTCGCCCTTGA
>JBPCNM010000340.1:0-4703 GCA_051001255.1 Solirubrobacteraceae bacterium | reverse complement strand
CACATCGACACGGCCGTGCTCGCCGCAACCCTCCCTGTGCTCGACGAGTCGGGATACAGCCGCTTCACGCTCGAAGAGATCGCGCGGCGCGCCGCAACCACCAAGCCGGCGATCTACCGTCGCTGGCCCAGCCGCCAGCACCTCGTGCTGGCCGCGCTCGCTCATCGCCTCGGCGAGGCACGCGCACCCGACACCGGCTGCACGCTGTGCGACCTCAACGAGTGCATCAACGTCTTCGTCGCCGCGTTCCGGCGCATGCCCCCCGACGTGCTCGGGCCCCTGCTCGCCGACTGCGCCCAGCACCCTGGACTGCGCGCAGCCTTCATGACCGCGCTGTTCGATCCTCCGCGCGCCGCCGTCGAGCAGACGCTCGACCAGGCCATGGCGCGCGGCGACCTGCGCGAAGACATCGACCACGGCCTGACCGTGGACATGCTCGGCTCACTGGTTCACTACCGCGTCCTGTTCGGCCACGCACCGATCAGCGAAGCGGAGATCGAGCGCGCGGTCGAAGTCCTCCTCCAAGGCATCGCCACCGACTATCCGAGGCTGCTCGAGCACAGTCGCCGCATGGCCGGCGACCCGCAGATCCACCATCTCCACAGCTGAACCGACCTGCCTCGTCGGATCGTCACCAGCCCATCCACGGGCAAGTCACAGATCACGCGACCCTCGACGAAGACGAGCTGGAGGATTCGCTGATCGGATACGTAGCGAAACGCCTCTATCGCGGATGAGTCGCAGTGCTGCCAGCCTCCGCGGAGCCGAACACTTCCGCGTAAGTGTTCGGTACAGTTGACTCCTGGCCGAGCCGAGCAACATCGACGCTGCCCGACGAGGACGTCCCTTACGAGCCTCGGTGTACGAGCGACTTCGGGTACAGATTGGGGAGCTGCGCGAGCGTCTGGGCGTGGCGCGGTATTCGTCGACCCAGGCTCGAGAGCTGCGCCACGTACCGTCGGCGGCCTTGGCGGCCTTCAGGCGTCCTCGGATCACGGCGACTCGTAGGGCGTTGGCGGAAAGCTCATCTCCGGCGAGCACAGGGAGTGGCACCAGCCGTGCCGGACCGGCGATCGCGGGCACCCACGAACTTGTCGAGGTTGTCGAGCACCGCCCGTGCGAGGAACTCACCGAGTGGTCCAGCACGTTACAAGCGCTGGTGACCACGACGCGGTGCGCAGACAGCACCGCGTCCGACGCCATCCAGCCGCGTGCCTTGCACGTCGAGCAGCTCCACCCGCTGCGGGGGTCGCAGGAAGCCGGCCGCCTCGATCGCCCCGACCGTCGCCTGATAGTCGCTCGAGCGCTCCAGGGCCGCAGCCGCCTCGCGGTCGCGCCACAGCGTGATGACGACCCGCTCGTCGCCGGCCGTCGCGAACAGCACGCCTCGGAAGCCGTCGTGGCGCTCGAACATCGGCAGCGAGCGGGTGCGCGCGAACTCGTCGTACTCGCCTGCGCGCGAGCGGTCGAGCCCGGTCCTCCAGATCCTGGCGACCAGGGATTCCATGCCACGCAGATGCTGGCAGGCTCTGAAGGGGGCTCGACCCCGGCGTCGTCGCCTTGCTGCGATCCGCGCGACGCTCGTCACGACGCCGACGGCGCGGTCATCGGGCGCTGACGCGGTCCAGGGCGCCGACGACGTCCTCGACGAGGTCGTCGGGGTGTTCGATGCCGGTGGCGAAGCGCACCAGGCCCGGCGATACGCCCGCGGCGTCGAGCTGCTCGGGCGTGAGGCTCTGAGCCCACATCGCGGCCGGATGCACGACGAGCGCGCTGACGCTGCCGAGGCTGGCCGCGCGCTTGGCGTAGCGCAGGTGGCCGATGAAGGCGTCGGCCGCCTCGTAGCCCGCCTCGAGCTCGAACGCCAGCACCCCGCCGAACCCGGTCATCTGCCGGGCGGCGACCGCGTGGCCGGGGTTGCTGGACAGTCCCGGGTAGTAGGTGCGGCTGACGGCCCGATGGCCTTCGAGCGCCCGGGCCAGCGCCATGCCGTTGGCGTTGTGGCGCTCCATCCGCAGCGAGAGCGTCCGCAGCCCGCGGAGCAGCAGCCAGGCGTTGAACGGCGCGAGCACCGCGCCGACCATCTGCGCCGTGTCCCAGATCCGCTCGATGATGTCGGTGGGTCCCGCGACGACGCCGGCCATCAGGTCGGCGTGGCCGCCCATGTACTTGGTGGCGCTGTGCCACACCAGGTCGACGCCGAGCTCGAGCGGGCGCTGGTTGATCGGCGTCGCGAACGTGTTGTCGGCGAGGGTGAGGGCGCCGTGGCGCCGTGCGAGCCCGGCCACGGCCGCGAGGTCGGTCACCTCGAGGCGCGGATTGCTCGGGCTCTCGAGCAGCACGAGGGAGGTGTTCGGACGCAGCGCCGCCTCGAACGCCCCGGCGTCGGTCTGGTCGACCTCCGTGCACTCCACGCCAAAGCGCGGCAGCAGGTTGAGCATCATGCTGGTCACGCCGGCGTACATGCTCCGCTGACCGACCACGTGATCGCCGGCGCGAACGAGGGTCAGCGCCGCCGTGGAGGCGGCGCCCATGCCCGCGGCCATCAGCGCCGCTCGCGGCGCTCCCTCGAGCTCGGCGATCACGGCGCTGACCTGCTCGTGGTTGGGATTGCCTGAGCGGTTGTAGAAATCAGGGTGAAGCGGCTCGGTCGCGATGGCGCGGAATTCCTCGCCCGACGCGGCCGCCCAGTTCGTGCCCTGGGCGATGGGAGGCGTGACGGCGCCCTCAGGGCGGGCACCTTCGTCCCCGTGGATGAGCATGGTGCTGATGTCCATGCCGGGAATGGTAGGGGCCAATTTGGTCGCCCAGTAGAGTCCAATAGGCAACATCTGGTACCTTCGCACGGCGATGACTGGCGTTCGCCGCCACATCACTGCGCATGCCCTCGCGCGTCTGCTCGGCGACTGGCAGGACGGGCCGGGTCCGATGTACGCGCGGCTGTCTCGTCGCCTCGGGCAGCTGCTCTCAGACGGCCGCGTGGCGCCTGGGGTTCGCCTTCCCGCGGAGCGCCGGCTCGCGCTCGAGCTGGGCGTGAGTCGCACCACGATCGTCCGCACGTATGCGGAGCTGCGCCGGCAGGGCATGCTCGAGAGCCGCCGCGGCGCCGGCAGCGTGACCCGGCTGAGCCCCCGCTCCGTCGACCGCTTCAGCCCCTGGGCCGGAGCGGCGCGCCTGGAAGGGGACGCGCCGTCGCTCATCGACCTGACCAAGGCATCGCCTCCCGCCGACGAGCGGGTGATCGACGCGCTGCGGGATGCGGCGTCGCAGGCGGGAGCGCTGCTCGGACATCACGGCTATCACCCGCTTGGCCTGCAATCGCTGCGAGCGGCGGTCGCCGCCCGCTACGAGCGCCGAGGCATCGGGACCGCGCCCGAGCAGATCCTCATCACTGCGGGGGCCCAGCAGGCGATCGACCTTCTGGTGCGGACCCTCATCCGCAGCCGCGAGACGGTGGTCGTCGAGTCTCCGACCTATCCGGGGGCGATGGACAGCCTGCGGCTGGCCGGCGCGCGGATGGTCAGCCTGGACGTCTCCACGGGACCTTGGCAGCTCGACGGGCTCGAGGCGCTGCTCATACAGACGGGCGCCCGGATGGCGTACCTCATGCCCGACTTCCACAGTCCCACGGGGCGGCTGATGGGCGACGAGCAGCGCGCGGAGCTGGCGCTGCTCTGCCGCAAGCACGCGGTCACGCTGGTCGTCGACGAGACCCTGGCCGAGATGGCGCTCGAGCCGGACGCCGTCGCCCGGCCGATGGCCGCGCACGACCCGTCGGACGCGGTGCTCTCGGTCGGCTCGCTGAGCAAGGCGGTCTGGGGCGGGCTTCGCGTCGGCTGGATCCGGGCAAGCCCACGGCAGGTCGCGGCGTTGGCCGCCACGCGCACGGCAGCCGACCTCGGCGGCGCGCCGTTCGAGCAGATCGCCGCCACCGGCCTGCTTGCGACCCTCGACGAGCACCTCGCGACGCAAAGGGGGGAACTGCTGCGCCAGCGCGACACCGTGCTCGCGGCCGTGAAGCGTCTCGGCTGGCACCTGGAGGCTCCCCGCGGAGGGCTCTCGGCGTGGGTGCAGCTCCCGGATGCGTCGAGCAGCCTGCTGGCCGACGTCGCCTACCGCCACGGCGTCATGCTCATCCCCGGCCCACGGCTGTCACCCGACGGAGCGCTCGACCGCTACCTGCGACTCCCCTACTCCCTCCCCGCCGAGACGATCGCGGCCGCGCTCGACCGGCTCGCCGTGGCCTGGGCCGAGCTGCGGCACGTCGACGGCGCCGAGCGCATGCTTCAAGTCGTCTGAGAGTCCAGTTAGGCCACACTGGATACTTGATCACCGTCCACTCGCATCGCATACTCGCGATGTGGATGCCACAGATGACCGACCACTGCTCCTGGGCGGATCCTGGGTCGAGCGCGACGCTGTGCTGGAGGTGCGCGATCCCGAGGACGGATCGCTCGTGGGTCGCACCGCCGTCGCCTCCGTGCAGGACGCCCAGCTGGCGGTGACGATGGCCGAGACGGCGTCGCCCCTCCCCCGCGCCGAGCGCTCCTCGGTGCTCGAGCGGGCGGCCGAGCGGGTCGACGAGCGCGCGGCAGAGCTCGCGGAGACCATCGCGCGTGAAGGGATCAAGACGATCCGGGAGGCACGCCGTGAGGTCGGGCGCTGCGCGACCACGCTGCGCCTCGCCGCAAGCGAAGCACGCA
>JBPCNM010000339.1:0-3698 GCA_051001255.1 Solirubrobacteraceae bacterium | reverse complement strand
TTAGTCGTCCTGGGGATCGTGTTCGACGACAGCAGGCACACGATTCAAGAGGAGGCACGATGAGGTTCAGCAAGACCGTTCCCGCCCTGCGCTCGAAGGCACGGGCAGCGAGCAACTCGAACTCCGACACGAACAGCGGCCGTCGTCGCCGTCGCCGTCGCCGTCGCCGTCGCAACCGCTCGAACACCGACAACACCTAGCTCCGGCCCGCGCCGGACCCAGAGCTCGAGAGCGGCCCGCCACGACGGCGGGTCGCTTGCGTTTCCGACCATGGCCCTCCGCTCCCGCCTCCACCGCTTCCTGCGCCCTTCGGCGCACGACAGCCGCATCGTCGAGCAGGCGCCCGCGGTCGCCGCCGCCGAGATCGTGCGGCGCTTCTGGCCGCTCACCCGCCCCTACCGGCGCTGGATCGCGCTCGGCCTCCTCCTCCTCCTCGTCGTGCCGGTGATCGACACGGTGGAGATCTACCTGTTCAAGCTCGTGGTCGACGACGTGCTCGTGCCGCAGGAGCTCTCGGCGCTCTTCCCGATCGCCGCGGCGTACCTGGGCCTTGCGCTGTTCAGCGCGCTGGCGTCGTTCGGGGACGAGTACGTCGCCACTTGGGTGGGCGAGCGCTTCCTGCTCGACCTGCGCGCGAAGCTCTACGGCCACGTCCAGATGCTCAGCGCCGACCAGCTCGGCCGCCGTCGCGTCGGCGATCTGCTGGCGCGGCTGACCGGTGACGTCCAGGCGATCGAGCGCTTCCTGCTCTCGGCGCTGGGCGAGGGCGTCAGCGCCGTCTTTCGCATCGTCCTGTTCACCGGCGCCCTGGTGTTCCTGTCGTGGAAGCTCGCGCTCGCGGCGCTGATCGTGGTCCCGCTGTTCTACTTCGCGGCCCGGAGCTTCGGCCGGCTGGTCAAGCACGCGGCGCGCGAGAAGCGCCGCCGCAGCGGGTCGCTGACCGCGGTCGCCGAGGAGGCGCTCAACATGGCGCCGCTCGTGCAGACGCTCAACCGCCAGGACGCCGAGGTCGCGCGGTTCCGGCGCGAGAACGCCGCGATCATGGACGCCGAGCTGGCCGCGACGCGCATCAGCGGCCTGTTCGGACCGCTCGTCGGCCTGATCGAGCTGCTCGGCGGCATGCTCGTCATCGGCTTCGGCGTCTGGGCGCTCTCCTCGGGCGAGCTGACGCTCGGAGGCCTGCTGGTGTTCATCACCTACCTCGCCCAGCTGTACTCGCCGATCCGCGCGCTGGGGCAGCTGTCCAATTCGATCTTCGCCGCCGCCGCGGGCGCCGAGCGCGTCCTGGAGCTGCTCAACGAGGTGCCGAGCGTGACCGACGCCCCGCACGCCCGTGCATTGCCCACGCCCGTGCGCGGTCATCTGGAGCTGCGCGGCGTGACCTACTCGCACCCGGCCGCCGACCAGCCGGCGCTGCGCGAGATCTCGCTCCGCGTCCGGCCCGGCGAGATCGTCGCGGTCGTCGGTCCCAGCGGCGCCGGCAAGTCCACGCTCGCGCGGCTGCTCGTGCGCTTCGCCGATCCTCAGGCCGGCGAGATCCGCATCGACGGCCACGACCTGCGCGACCTCAGGCTCGCCTCGGTGCGCGAGCACGTCGGCCTGCTGCTGCAGGACACCTACCTGCCCGACGTCAGCGCGCGGGAGGCGATCGGCCACGGCCGTGAGGGAGCGGGCGACGCGGCGATCGAGGCCGCCGCGCGCGCGGCGGGCATCCACGACGTGCTGGCAGCGCTCCCAGAGGGCTACGAGACGCGGATCGGGCCCGGCGGCGGGCGCCTGTCGGGCGGTGAACGTCGCCGCCTCGCGATCGCCCGCGCGTTCGTCCGCGACACGCCGGTGCTGATCCTCGACGAGCCGACGACGGGGCTGGACGACGCGGCGCGCGACCGGCTGCTCGAGCCGCTGCAGGCGCTCGCCCGCGGGCGCACGACGATCGTGATCAGCCATGACCACGCGGTCGTGGGCTGGGCCGACCGCGCGATCGAGCTGCGTGACGGGGTGGTCATGCCCGTGCGCGGCGTGCCGTCGGTGCCCGCCGCGTGAGACCGCTTGGCCGCGGGCGCGAGAGCGCGCCCGGGACGAAAATCCTCAAGCACCTGTATCGCTCGGCCGGGCTCGACGTCTACGACGCCTGGAACGAGCCCCGCGGCTGCCGCGTGATCGTCAAGACGCCGCGGCCCGACCGGCTGCGCAGGCCGGGCGCTCGCGCCGCGCTGCTGCGCGAGGGCCGCCTGCTCAAGCGTCTCACGCACCCGCACATCGTGCGCGCCTACGAGGTCCACGACGCGCCCCGCCCGGTCATCGTCATGGAGACGCTGACCGGCTCCACGGTCGAGCGTCTGATCACCGATGCGCGCCGGCCGCTCAACGCGGTCGAGCTGGCCAACCTCGGTACGCATCTCGCCGGCGCGCTGCGCCACCTCCACGCCGAGGGCATCCTCCACCTCGACCTCAAGCCGTCCAACGTGGTCGCGGAGAACGGGCGCGCCAAGATCATCGACCTCTCCCACGCCCGGCCACCGGGCGCCATGCGCGCCGGCAACGGCACGTGGTGCTACATGGCGCCCGAGCAGGTCCGCGGCGGCGAGATCGCGGCGCCGGCGGACGTGTGGGGCCTGGGCATCGTGCTCTACGCCGCCGCCCTGCGGAGCAACCCGCTCGCCGACGTCGCCGACGCGCTGGACGTCGACGAGCCCCAGCTGCATGCCCGCCTGCCGCTGCTCCGGCGGGCGCGGCCACGCCTGCCCGCCGAGCTGAGCACGCTGATCGACGCCTGCCTGGAACCGGAACCCGGCGATCGGCCGGACCTCGATCACGCGCTGCGCCGGCTCTACGCGCGCTCCTGACGGCGTCAGCCGGACTGCAGCGCGTAGCCCATGCCGCGCACGGTCGCGATCCGCTCCTTGCCGAGCTTGCGGCGCAGGTAGCCGACGTACACGTCGACGACGTTCGAGCCGGGATCGTGGTCGTAGCCCCAGACGTGCGAGAGCAGCTGCTCGCGGCTGAGCACCTGGCCGGGATGGCGCAGGAACACTTCGAGCATCGTGAACTCGCGCGCGCTGAGCTCGATCGAGGCGCCGTCGACGCTGGCGCGCCGGGTGCGCAGGTCGAGGATCACGCCGCCGGCCTCCAGCACCGTCCGCTCCGGCGTGCCGCCCTCCCGCAGGCGGACGCGCACGCGGGCCAGCAGCTCCTCGAAGCGGAACGGCTTGGTGACGTAGTCGTCGGCGCCGCGCTCGAGGCCGGCGACCTTGACGTCGGTGTCGTCGCGAGCGCTGAGGATCACCACCGGGAGCCGGTTGCCGGCGGCGCGCAGGTCGCGCAGCACGCTCAAGCCGTCCTTGCCCGGCAGGCCGAGGTCGAGCACCATGAGGTCGAAGTCCGCGTCTTGGGCGAGCACCGTCGCCTCGAAGCCGTCGTGGACGGTGGTGGTGGTGAAGCCGTTGGCGCGCAGGCCCTTCTCCAGGAAGGAGGCGAGCCGGGGCTCGTCCTCGGCGATCAGGATCCGGTTCATGGGGCGGCCTCCTGGGATGGTGGCTCGGTCGGGACGATCAGGGTGAAGGTGGCGCCGTGGCCCTCGCGGCTGTCGAGCTCGAAGTGCCCGCCGTGGGCATCGGCGATCGCGCGCACGATCGAGGGGCACCAGCCAGCGCCATCAGAGCGCCGGCGAACATAGACTGAGAGGTGGAAGCAGTCGA
>JBPCNM010000338.1:0-5000 GCA_051001255.1 Solirubrobacteraceae bacterium | reverse complement strand
GTTGCCGTCGCCCGCGTGAAAGACGTTGGCCACCAGCATGCCGTACTCCTCCGCGAGCGCGTCGATCGCCTCGAGCACCTCGGGCAGCTTGGTCCGCGGGATCACGCCGTCCTGCACGAAGTAGTTCGGGGAGAGGCGGCCCATGGCGGGAAACGCGGACTTGCGCGTCTTCCAGAACAGCTGGCGCTCGGCCTCGTCGCGGGCGACGCGCACGTCGTCTGAGCCGCAGCGCTCGCACACCGCGACGACCTCGTCGAAGCGCGCCTCGCACTCGCGCTCGGCGCCGTCGAGCTCGACGAGCAGCGCGGCGCCGCGGCCGACCGGATAGCCCGCGTGCGCCATCGCCTCGCTCGCCTCGATCGCGACGCGGTCCATCATCTCGATCGCCCCCGGCACGACGCCGGACTGGACGATCTCCGACACCGCCTCGCCGGCCGCGTGGGTGGAGTCGAAGAACGCGACGAGCGTCTTGACCGTCTCGGGCGCCGGCATGACCCGCAGCCACACCTTGGTGGCGATGCCGAGCGTGCCCTCCGAGCCCACGAACGCGCCGAGCAGGTCGTAGCCGGGCGGGTCGAGCTCCCGGCCGCCGAGCGTCACCAGCTCGCCGTCGGAGAGCACGACCTCCAGGCCGCACACGTAGTTGGTGGTGAAGCCGTACTTGAAGCAGTGTGCCCCGCCGGAGTTCTCCGCGACGTTGCCGCCGATCGAGCAGACGATCTGCGACGAGGGATCGGGCGGGTAGAAGTAGTCGGGCGCGACGGCGCTCGAGACCGCCGTGTTGGTGACGCCCGGCTCGACGCACACGCGCTGGTTGGCGAGGTCGATCTCCAGCACGCGCTTCATCCGCGAGGTGACGATCAGCACGCCGTCGGCGACGGGCAGCGCGCCGCCCGAGAGGCCGGAGCCCGAGCCGCGCGCGACCCACGGCACGCCGGCGTCCGCGCACGCCTTCACGCAGCCCTGCACCTGCTCGGCGCTGCCCGGAAGCACCGCGACGGCCGGGAGGGCGCTGTACTGGAGCAGGCCGTCGGACTCGTAGGTGCGCAGCTGATGCTCGGCGGTGTAGCACCAGTCCGCGCCGACGACGTCGCGCAGCCTCCAGATCAGTCCCTCCATCAGACCACCATCCAGGACAGCACCGCCGTGGACTGCAGGTAGACGAGCACGCACATGATCGCCAAGAGCAGCACGCTCCAGCCGAACACGCGCCGGAACAGCTCGCCCTCACGGCCGCCGAGTCCCACCGCGGCCGCGCCGATCGCGAGGTTCTGGGGCGAGATCATCTTCCCCAGCACGCCGCCCGAGGAGTTCGCCGCGGCCAGCAGCGTCGGGTCGAGGCCCGCCTCCCTCGCCGCCGAGACCTGGAGCGCGCCGAAGAGCGAGTTCGAGCTCGTGTCCGAGCCGGTGACCGCTACGCCGAGCCAGCCGATGATCGCCGACAGGAACGCGAGGATCCCGCCGGCGCCCGCGATCCAGAGCCCGAGCGTGATCGTCTGTCCCGACAGGTTCATCACGAATGCCAGCCCGAGCACGGCGGCCACCGTCAGCGTCGCCCACTTGAGCTGGTCCAGCGACCGCCCGTAGACCTGAAGCGCGCGCCGGGGGGAGACCTTCAGCGCGACCATCGTGAGCAGCCCGGAGATCAGCAGCAGCGTGCCGGCCGCGCTGAGCCAGTTGAGCTTGAACGTCGTGGCGGAGGCCGGCTCGCCCTCGGCGTCGCGGATGTCGAGCCCGGGCCAGCCGAACTCGGTGCCGGCGTCGGCGAGGAACGTCTTGACCGGCCCCAGCTGCGCGAGCGCGAAGACGGCGATGATGATCAGGTACGGCGCGTAGGCGCCGAGGATCTCGCCGCGTGAATCGCGGTGGTCGTCCTGCTTGCGCCGCACCTCGGCCTCGAGCGCCGCGTCGGCCGTGGCCGCCCCGGCGATCGCCGGGCCGCGCTGGAGGCGCTCCCCGCGGATCGGCTCGCTCGGCTGCCAGACCTGCAGCAGCGCGACGATCGCGCCGGTGGCGAGCAGCGAGGCGACGATGTCGGTCAGCTCGACCGAGACGTAGTTCGAGCACGCGAACTGGGCGATCGCGAACACGAAGCCGCCGACGACCGCGGCCGGCCAGGTCTGGCGCACCCCACGCATGCCGTCGACCATGCCGACGAGGATCAGCGGGACGAACAGCGCGAGCACCGGCGTCTGGCGGCCGACCATCGCGCCGAGATCCTCCTTCGGGATGCCCGTGATCTCAGCGAGCGTGATGATCGGGATCGCGATCGCGCCGAACGCGACGGGCGCCGTGTTCGCGACGAGCGCGACGGCGGCGGCCTTCATCGGCTGAAAGCCGAGCGCGATCAGCATCACCGCGGTGATGGCGACCGGGGTGCCGAAGCCGGCGAGCGCCTCGAGCAGCGCGCCGAAGCAGAAGGCGATGATCACGGCCTGCACGCGCTGGTCGTCGGAGACGCGCCCGAACGACCTTCGCAGCACCGCGAAGTGGCCGGTGGCCTCGGTCATGTTGTAGATCCAGATCGCGTTCCAGACGATCCACATGATCGGGAACAGGCCGAAGACGGCGCCGAGCAGCGCCGAGTCGAGCGCCTGTCCGACCGGCATCGTGTAGACGGCGAGGGCGACCACGATGGCCACCGCGAGCGAGCTGAGCGCCGCCCAGTGCGCGCTCCACTTCAGCCCGCCGAGCAGCACGAACAGCGTGATCAGCGGCAGCACCGCGAAGATCGCGCTGAGCCCGAGCGAATCCCCGACCGGCTCGTACACCTGCTGGTACATCCGAAGCCTCCCCAGGATCGGTCGTCTCGCCGGGACGTACCCGGCTCTTGTGCTATGCAACCAGTTCGGGCGTGACAGACTGCGCGGCTCGCCGTGCGGGTCGCGCTGTTCATCACGTGCTTCAACGACACGCTCTTCCCCGACGCGGGCCGGGCGACGGTCGCGCTGCTGGAACGGCTGGGCTGCGAGGTCGAGTTCCCGGCCGAGCAGACCTGCTGCGGGCAGATGCACGGCAACTCGGGCTACGAGGACGAGGCGCGGCCGCTGGCGCAGCGCTTCCAGCGGGTGTTCGGGGACGCCGAGGCGGTGGTGTCGCCGAGCGCGTCGTGCGTCGGCTTCGTGCGCGAGCACTACGGGCGCATGGGCGTCCCGTTCACCGGCCCGCCGGTCTACGAGCTGTCGGAGTTCATCGTCGACGTGCTCGGGGTCGAGGATGTCGGCGCCTCGTTCCCGCACCGCGTGACGCTGCATCCGACGTGCCACTCGGTCCGCGCGCTCGGCGTCGGCGACCGGCCGGCGCGGCTGTTGCGGGCGGTGCGCGGGATCGACCTCGTCGACATGGACGAGGCGCTGGAGTGCTGCGGGTTCGGCGGCACGTTCGCGGTCAAGAACGCCGACACGTCGATGGCGATGCTCGGAGACAAGCTGCGCCACGTGCTCGACACGCGCGCGGAGGTCTGCACCGCGCTCGACACGTCGTGCCTGATGCACATCGGCGGCGCGCTCGCGCGCCAGCGGGCCGGCGTGCGGGTCATGCACGTCGCCGAGATCCTGGCGGCGCAGGAATGAGCTTCCCCGCGGCCGCCAAGGAGGCGCTCGCCGACGCCCAGCTGCGCCGCAACCTGGGCAAGGCGACGTCGGCGATCCGGGTCAAGCGCGCGCGGGTGGTCGCCGAGCTCGCGGACTGGGAGGCGCTGCGCGACGCCGGCGCGGCGATCAAGGAGCGCGCGATGGCGACGCTGCCCGAGCAGCTCGAGCGCCTGGAGGCCGCCGTCACGCGGGCCGGCGGCGTCGTGCACTGGGCACGCGACGGGGCGGAGGCGAACGCGATCATCGCCGGGATCGCGCGCGATCGCGGCGCCGACCAGGTGATCAAGGTCAAGTCGCTGGCGACCGACGAGATCGGGCTCAACGAGGCGCTCGCCGTGCGCGGCATCGAGGCGATCGAGACCGACCTGGCGGAGCTGATCGTGCAGCTCGGCGACGACGAGCCGTCGCACATCCTCGTCCCCGCGATCCATCGCAACCGGGCGGAGATCGCCGCGCTGTTCGAGCGCACGATCGCCGCGGGCCGGGAGCTGGGGCTCGAGCCGCGTGCGATCGCCGAGGCCGCCCGCACGCACCTGCGCGAGAAGTTCCTCACGGTGCCGATCGCCGTCAGCGGCGCGAACTTCGCCATTGCCGAGACGGGCGCGATCGGCGTCGTGGAGTCCGAGGGCAACGGCCGCATGTGCACGACGCTGCCGGACGTGCTCGTCACGCTGATGGGGATCGAGAAGGTGCTGCCCGAGTGGCGCGACCTCGAGGTGATGCTCCAGCTGCTGCCGCGCTCCTCGACGGCCGAGCGGATGAACCCGTACACGTCGGTCTGGACCGGCGTGCGCTCAGGCGACGGCCCGCGGGAGTTCCATCTCGTGCTGCTCGACGCGGGTCGCACGCAGGTGCTGGCCGACGCGGTCGGGCGCCAGGCGCTGCACTGCATCCGCTGCTCGGCGTGCCTGAACGTCTGCCCGGTGTACTCGCGCGTCGGCGGGCACGCGTACGAGTCGGTCTATCCCGGCCCGATCGGCGCGATCCTGACGCCGCAGCTCGAGGGGCTCGATCACGCGCCGACGCTGCCGTGGGCGTCGTCGCTATGCGGCGCGTGCTACGAGGTCTGCCCGGTCAAGATCGACATCCCGACGGTGCTGGTGCACCTGCGCGGCCGGGTCGTGCGCGAGACCAAGTCGCGCTGGAGCGCCGAGCGCGTGGCGATGGACGCGCTGTCGCGGGTGTTCCGGTCGCGCGGGCGCTACGAGCGCGCGCAGCGGATGGCCCGCGCCGGCAACGGCCCGTTCGGCAGGATGCCCGGCCCGCTATCCGGTTGGACGGCGATGCGCGAGCTGCCCGACGTGCCCAAGCAGACGTTCCGCGACTGGTGGGCGCAGCGCGGCGCGCCACCCGCCGGCGGCTCCGTCGACCCGGCGGACGCGGCCGGTCGCTCGCACGGCGGGCCGC
>JBPCNM010000337.1:0-2918 GCA_051001255.1 Solirubrobacteraceae bacterium | reverse complement strand
GTGCAGACCAGCTCGAGCTTGGTCTCCTGCGCCTCCTCGAGCGTCTCGGCGCCGCGCGACCAGACCGCGCAGGAGTAGACCATCGACGGGCCGAGGAACCGCTCGAAGAAGGCGTTGGAGACGTCGTAGTGGTGCGTCACCGCCCGCTTGTCGCGGGCGATCGAGTGCCGCCGGCCCTGCGGGCGCAGCTCCACCGAGGGCGTGCGTGGCACCTGCCGCAGGGCGCCCGCGCGCGCGGCCGCGGCGGCCAGGCGGGCCTTCGTCCTGGCGTCGACCGGCGGCGGGTCGTAGCCGTCGAGCAGCGCGAGCACCTTGTCGACGTCGTCGACCTCGAGCGCGCCGGCGACGTAGGCGCGGCCCAGGCCGAGCTGGCCGGGCGAGCGCAGCATGTGGCCGAGCGCCAGCGGCGAGCGGACGGAGAACACCGGCCCCTGGTCGCCGTTGGTGGACGGCAGCTCCGTGCCGTCCCAGAGCGCGACCCGGAACGGGCGGTCGGGCAGCGCCTCGGCGAGCGCCTCGCGCAGCGGCGCGGTGCTCACGCAACCTCCGCGAACTTCGTCTCCTGGCGCTCGCGCGGGATGCGCACGACATCCCAAGCGAGGCCGCACTTCTCCAGCCCGCGGATCACGTAGGCGGAGGGGTCGAACTCCCACCGGCGCATGCCGTGCTCGGACGAGGTGGGGAAGGCGTGGTGGTTGTTGTGCCAGGCCTCGCCGAACGTGAAGAACGACAGCCAGAACAGGTTGCGCGACTCGTCCTTGGTGGCGAAGCGCCGGCGGCCGAAGAAGTGGCACAGCGAGTTGATCGAGTAGGTCGAGTGGTGCAGCACGAGCACGCGCACGGCGCCGCCCCACAGCAGGCCGGTCAGGCCGTCGCGCAGCGTGCCGCCGAGCGCCCAGCCGAGGAGGAACGGCGCGAGCAGTCCGCCGGTCACGCACAGCACGAAGCGGCGGTCGATCGCGCTGACGACCGGATCGGCGATCAGGTCGGGCGCGTAGCGCGTGCGGCGGCCGCGGGGGTGGTGGTGAAACGGCCAGCCGACGTGCGCGTGCGCGAGGCCGCGCAGGGCGCCGCGCAGGCCCGAGCCGTGGTCGACGTGCGGGCTGTGCGGGTCGCCCGGCCGGTCGGAGAACGCGTGGTGCTTGCGGTGGTCGGCGACCCAGGAGATGACGGGGCCCTCGATCGCGGCGGAGCCCAGCGCCGTGAAGACGCCGCGCACGAGCGGCGTGGTCTTGAACGCCCGGTGCGTGAGCATCCGATGGAAGCCGACGGTGATGCCGAGCCCCGTCAGCACGTACATCACGAAGAAGACGAGGATGTCGTTCCAGCCCAGCCACTGTCCCCACACCTGCCAGGCGACGATCGCCAAGCAGAGGACCGGCAGGACCGTCACCGCGCCGGTGATGACCCGGTCGCGTGTCTCGTGCGCGCAGGGCTCGACGTCGTCGATGCTCGGCGCCGGGGGATCGGCAAGGGTGCTCATGTCGCGCGCCACGATAACGCGGCCGGCCGGATCGCCGCTGCTACGCTGGATGTCCGGGCGGCGACCTGCCGTCCGTGAGGTTCTTGTTCCTTGAAGGCGCTCCGATGGCGCGGATGGGGTCAGTCGAATCTCCCCACCGCAGAACGCGGCCTCTCCCGAAGCGGCCGCGAGAAGGAGCTCCCAATGTCATCCACCTTCGCCGCTCTGGGCGTCTCGGAGGCTGTGGCCGGCGCGCTGGCCAAGCGCGGCATCGAGACCCCGTTCGCGGTCCAGTCGATGGTCGTGCCCGACGTGCTCGGCGGCCACGACGTGGCCGTCAAGTCGCCGACCGGGTCGGGCAAGACGCTCGCCTTCGGCGTGCCGATGGCCGACCGCCTCGACTCCAACGGGGCCTGGCCCCAGGCGCTGATCCTTGCGCCGACGCGCGAGCTCGCCGCGCAGATCGTCGACGAGCTCTCCGGCGTCATGCACGCCCGTGCGCTGAAGATCACCGCCGTCTACGGCGGCGTCGGCATCCACAACCAGGCCAAGCAGGCCGGGCGCTCGCACGTGCTCGTCGCGACCCCGGGCCGCCTGCTCGACCTGATCGAGCGCCGCGCCGTGCGGCTCGACGAGATCGACATGCTGGTCCTCGACGAGGCCGACCGCATGCTCGACATGGGCTTCAAGCCGGTCGTCGACCGGATCGTGAAGATGACCCCGTCGGAGCGCCAGACGCTGCTGTTCTCCGCCACGCTGGAGGGCGAGGTCGGCCGCATCGCCGCCGCCTACACGCGCGACGCGCGCCGGCACGAGCACGCCCCCACGCCCGAGAACATCGGCCACATGGAGCACCGCTTCAAGCGGGTCGCCCACGAGGCCAAGGTCTCCGCGCTCGTGCACGAGCTCGGCGACCCCAAGCGCGGCCTGACGCTCGTCTTCGTCCGCACCAAGCGCGGTGCCGACCGGCTCGTCAAGCGCCTCGGCGCGCACGACGTGCGGGCGGTCGCGATGCACGGCGACAAGTCGCAGCCCCAGCGCGAGAAGGCGCTCGCGCGCTTCGAGTCCGGCCACGTGGACACGCTCGTGGCGACCGACGTCGCCGCCCGCGGGATCGACGTCGCCGGCATCACCCACGTCATCAACTACGACGCCCCCGAGGCGCGCGAGGACTACGTGCACCGCACGGGCCGTACCGCGCGGGCGGGCGCCAGCGGGGTCGGCATCACGTTCGTGCTAGACGACCAGGCGCGCGACGTCGCCAAGCTCGCCGCCGAGCTCGGCCTCGAGCACGACCTCGGCGTCGCGGTGCCGCCCATCCGCACCCAGCGGTCCAACGGGTCCGGCCGCTCCGGCGGTGGCGTGCCGAAGTCCTACAGCGCCCGGCCGCGCGGCCGCAGCCGCGGCCGCCGCTAGCCGGGCCGCGGCTTTCGCGGTCGCTCGGCGCGCCGGGTGG
>JBPCNM010000336.1:0-4771 GCA_051001255.1 Solirubrobacteraceae bacterium | reverse complement strand
GAGCCGATCGCGATGTTGACCGCCAGGTCCATCTTGTCGCGCGCCGCGAAGTAGATCGCCACCCAGTGCTCGGCCGCGTTGCCGACGATCGCGACGACGATGATGCCGACGAAGAACGGCGACAGGCCGATCGAGTCCGACGCCTCGCTGATCGAGCCGACGAGGATCTCCGACATGAGCCCCACGGCGAGGCCGGCGCCCGCCAGCATGAGGACGCTCTTGCGCACCGTCCAGGGCTCACCGACGTGGTCCTCCTCCCCGTGCTCGGGGTTGAACAGGTCCTTGTGGGTCTTGAGCGAGAAGACCAGGCCGGCGACGTACGTGGCCAGCAGCACGATCGCGACGCCGACCGACAGCTTCTCGACGTCGGCGTCGTAGTCGACCGCCTCGGCGTCCGGACGCGGCAGCCCGGTCCCCTGCACGAGCTCGAACAGCGCCGGCATGATGAGCGCCACGACGGCCAGCAGCAGCATCAGCGACGTGACGCTGGCCGCCGTGCGGTCGAACGTCTGGCGCTCGCGCTTGAGGCCGCCGACCAGCATCGCCGCGCCCATGACGAGCAGGATGTTGCCCAGGATCGAGCCGATCAGCGACGCCTTGACGACCTCCTGGAGCCCTTCGCGCAGCGCGAAGAACGCGATGATCAGCTCCGGCGCGTTGCCGAACGTCACGTTGAGGAAGCCGCCGATGCCCGGGCCCGAGCGCGCGGCGAGCTCCTCGGTGGCGCGTCCCATCAGCGCCGCAGTCGGGATCACGCCGAGGGCCGACGCGATGAAGATGATGCTCGCCGACGCGTGCGTCAACTCGAGCACGATCGCGATCGGGATGAACGGGACCAGCAGGTACGGCCAGCCGCCGCCGCTCAGCAGGAACCGGCGCAGGTTGAACCCCGTGTCTGATGCTCCCGCGGCCATGGGCGCCGGACCTTAGCGATGGACTCCGCGCGGCGGCGGTGTCAGCCGCTCAGCAGATCGGCGCACTCCCGGGCCTTGTCGGCGTCCGAGCCGGCGTCGGTCAAGCACTTGGAGTACTCGTCGAGGTCGGCGGCGGAGCCCGGCGACGCGCCGCCCGGGGCCGACGAGCCGCCGGCGCCGAGCGCCCCCAGGCCGCCGAGCTGCCCGAGCAGCTGGTCGAACGGCTTGGCGTCCGCGGGCTCGGCGATGTCCTGGTCCTCGTTGAGGTCGGAGATCGCGATGTCGAACGCGACCGTGCCGCTGGTGCCGCCGTCCTCGACGCCGAGGTTGACCACCATCCGGCGCAGGATCGTGTCCTCCTTGCCGGTGTAGATCTCCACGCGCGGGTCCTTGACCGCCTCGATGACCTGGCGGCGCTGCGCGTCGGTGAGCCGCTCAGGCACCTGGCCGGCGCCCTGCAGGCCGAGCGACGATGCCTTCTCGAGCGCCAGGTTGACGTCGTCGAGCAGCTTGGCGACGTCGACGCCGCCGGTGATCTTGATCGTGTCGTCGTCGCCGACCTTGGCCTCACCCTCGTTCTTGGGGTTCGTCAGCCACTTGCGCGGGTCCATGCCCAGCGACGCGAAGCTCTGGGCCTGCTTGCCGTCCGTGGCCTGCTTCTGCGCCTGCTCGAAGCCGGCCTTGAACTGCTGGAAGACCTGGTTCTCGACGACGTAGTCGGTGCCCTGGAAGGAGATGAAGCCCTTCTCGCCGGTCGAGGTGGCGCCCGCCTCGATGCTCTGGCCGGCGCCCTCGAAGGCGGCGTCGAGCTTGAACTCGGGCAGCTTGCCTCCGTCCTGGGCCTGGAAGGGGCCGGAAAGGCGGATGCTGACCGGGCCGTCGAGCTGCGAGCTGCCCTGGGCGTCGAGCTTCATCGACAGCTCGAGTTTGCCGGACTTGACCTCCTTGGACCCGGTGAACGTCTGCGTCAGCAGCTCGTCGACGTCCGTGCTGGGCGACGCGGCTTCGTCGGAGTCGCCACCGCCACAGGCCGCGACCACCAGTGCGGTGGCGAGCAGCAGCGACAGCAGGACGGCGTGGCGGAGGCGGGTCATCGGAAAACGGGGCTCCTGTGGTGGCGAAACGAACGGCCGCAGGCTGGGTTGCAGCGGGTGGCAAGCCGGTAAGGCGAGCCTAGCATCGCATCATGCCCCTCAAACGTTCTCTCGATTGCGCGCGCATTGCGCTCCTGTGCACGCTCACGCTCGGCGTGTGCGGCGACGTCGCGCACGCCCGCAAGCCGACCAGGACGATCTCGAGCGAGCTGACGAAGCTCTACGAGCGCGGGAGGATCGACCGGGCGACCTACGACGTCGACCGCTCGATCCACGCCGACGTGAAGGCCGCGATCAAGCGGCTGACGGGCGCGCGCGAGGTTCAGCTCGCCGGCGCGCTCGCCGCCGTCGAGGGCATGGCGGCGCGCGGGGCGATGCGCGCCTCGCGCCTGTACCCGCTGTTTCACACGCTGCAGCGCAACGCCGAGTGGTGGTCCGCACAGCCGCTGCTCGCGCCGGGCCAGCGCGTCACGTTCCCGGGCTCCGAGCTGGTCTGGCAGTACGTCCCCGGCCAGGGGATCCAGCTGCATCCGCTGGCCAACTTCGGCAAGCTCAACGCGTACGCGAAGGGCTCCGAGCGCTCCAATGCGCAGAACACGAGGCTGCTCGACGAGCTGATGACGGTCGCCGTGCCGCGCGGCGGCGGCCTGGCGTGGGAGTACTACTTCACGTTCGACGGCGGCCGGCCGCCATGGGTCTCGAGCCTCGCCCAGGGCACCGGCCTGCAGGCGATCGCGCGCTCCGCGGTCAAGCTCAAGCGGATGCCAGAGCTGCTGCCCCGGATCCAGGAGGGGCTCGAGCTGTTCGAGCGCAAGCCGCCGGGCGGCGTGCGCGTGCAAACGGGGAACGGCGTGCACTACGCGCAGTACTCCTTCTGGCCCGGCCTGCGCGTCCTCAACGGCTTCATCCAGTCGCTCGTCGGCCTCTACGACGTCGCGCGGCTGCCGGGCGACCCGCGCGCCGCGCAGCTGTTCGCCGACGGCGAGCGCGCCGCGCGCGCCGAGGTCGCGACCTACGACACCGGCGCCTGGTCGTACTACTCGCGCGGCGCGATCACGCGCGAGTCCGACCTCGGCTACCACACGCTGCTGCGCGACTTCGTCGGCGGTCTGTGCGACCGCACCGCGATCGACGCCTACTGCAGCGCCGAGTCGCACTTCACCGCCTACCTCACCGTGCCGCCGCAGCTCGAGCTCCGCACGGGGCGCGTACGCGGCGCCACCGCGACGACGCTGGAGTTCTCGCTCTCGAAGATCGCGCGCGCCACGATAACCGTGCGTGCGCCGGACGGCGACACCGTTCTCTCCGTGGCCGCGGGCGTGCTCGGGCGCGGGAGGCGCACGGTCGGCTGGGACGTGCCGCGCAAGCCCGGGACCTACACGGTGCGCGTCGACGCCACCGACCTCGCGGGCAACGCCGCGACGGTCGAGGGACCGGTCGAGGTGCTCGAGCCGAAGCGCCGCAAGCGGGGCGGGAAGTAGGCTCGGGGCCCTCGATGGCCCCGCGCACGATCCTCTACACGGGCAAGGGCGGCGTCGGCAAGACCTCGGTCGCCGCCGCCACCGCCCGCCGTTGCGCGGCCGCCGGCCTGCGCACGGTGCTGCTGTCCACCGATCCGGCGCACTCGCTCTCCGACGTGCTCGAGCTGCCGGTGGGCTCAGAGCCGGCCGAGCTCGGACCGAACCTCTGGGTCCAGCAGGTCTCCGCCCAGGACGAGCTCGAGCGCCACTGGTCCGCCGTCGGCGGCTGGCTCGGCCAGGTGCTCGTCGACCGCGGCGTGGAGCGGATCGCCGCCGAGGAGCTCACCGTGCCGCCCGGAGGCGACGAGCTGTTCAGCCTGCTGCGCCTCAAACGTCACGTCGAGGAGGGCGAGTGGGACGTGATCGTCGTCGACTGCGCGCCGACCGGCGAGACGCTCCGACTGCTGTCGTTCCCCGAGGCCGCACGCTGGTGGCTGGGCAAGATGATGGGTCGCGAGACGCAGCTGCTGGCCGCCGCGCGTCCGCTCGCGCGCGCCTTTCTCGACCTGCGACTGCCTGACGAGGAGGTCATGGGCGAGGTCCAGGGCCTCGTCGCCAACCTCGTCGCGATGCACGACATCCTGCGCGACCGCGACGCGGTGTCGGTGCGGCTGGTCATGACGCCCGACCGCATGGTCGTCGCCGAGGCGATGCGCACGTTCACGTACCTGAGCCTGTACGGATATCTGACCGACGCCGTGATCGTGAACCGCGTGTTCCCCGACGAGGTGGCCGGCACCTACTTCGGCGCCTGGCGCGAGGTGCAGCAACGCGAGCTCGAGCGCGTGCGGGACGGGTTCGCGCCCGTGCCGGTGCTGCGTGCGCCGTACTTCGAGGCCGAGGTGCTCGGAAGCGCCATGCTCGACCGGCTCGGCGGCGCGCTGTTCGACGGCGCCGACGCCGCGGCGCTGCTGCACTCGGGGCTGGCGCAGGAGTTCAGCCTCGCCGACGACGGGGGCGAGGTCCGCCTGGCGGTGCCGTTCGCGGGCAAGGGCGACGTGTCGCTCAAGAAGGTGGGCGACGAGCTGGTGGTGCGCGTGGACGAGCGCAAGCGCACCGTCGTGCTGCCGGCGGCGCTGGCCGCCCTGCGGCCGGCGGGGGCGGCGCTCGAGGACGGCGTGTTGGTGGTGCGCTTTGCCTGACGATGGCCGCGACGCGCTCGACGCGGTCCGCGCGCATCTCGACGACGCTCACGCGGCCGCCGACCGGCTGGTGCGCGAGGCGCAGCGCCAGGCGGCGGACG
>JBPCNM010000335.1:0-8128 GCA_051001255.1 Solirubrobacteraceae bacterium | reverse complement strand
GCTCGGGCGCTCCCGCGGGGGCCGCGATCGGCGCGCCGGAGCCGGCGTCCGGGCGCGTCTTCGGCATCTCAGCCGGCCTCCTCGACGAACGTGGCGACGATGATGTCCTTCGGGTCCACGTCACCCTCGAGCAGCCCGGCATCGACGGCGGCCTGCTTGACGTCCTCGATCGTCGTCGTGGCGTACTCGCCCGCCAGCAGGGACTTGTTCTGGGCGAGGTCGTAGAACTTCACGCCCTCGAACGCCGTCTTCAGGGCGCCCGGCTCCGCGCCCACCGACTTCTCGATGATCGCCTGGCTGCCCTCCATGTCGGCCTCGTAGGCCTCGAGCGCCTCACCCCACGTCTTGACGAGCGCCGCGATCTGCCCCGGCTTCTCGCTCAGGGTGTCCTCGCTGACCACGAAGACGTCGCCCACCAGCCCCGGGTTCTCCCCGGCGGTGTAGAGCAGCTTGGCGTCCGCGTCCTGCTCGAGCGCCGACGTCAGGTACGGCTCGTAGGTCACGGCGGCGTCCACGCGCCCGGCGATGAACGCCGAGCCGGCGTCGGCCGCGGGGATCGGCACGGGGCTGATGTCCTCCTTGGTCATCCCGTTCTCGGCGAGCGCGTAGGACAGCAGGATGTCGGATGTGGTGCCCTCCTCGAACGCGACCTTCTTGCCCTTCAGCTCGCTGACGGAGGTCAGGCCCTCGGACGCGACGATCGCGTCCGCCGTCGTGCTCTGGTCCTCGAGCAGGACGATCTTGATCGGCAGGCCCGAGGCGGCGAAGCGCAGCGCGGTGTGCGTCGCGATGTTCGTCCCTTCGAGCTTGCCGCCGGCGAACGCCGCGTTGATCTGGTCGTCGGTCGCGAAGTTCGTGATCTTCACGTCGAGCCCGTTGCGCTCGAACAGGCCCTGCTCCTCGGCGATCCGCCACGGGCCGTAGCCGAGCCACGGCTCGATGCCCATCCGGAACGTCCCCGGCTCGGGCTCGGCCGGGACGTCGGCCGGCGCCTGAGCGGTCGAGCCCTCCGACGACCCTCCGCCCGAGTCGTCGTCGCCGCAGGCTCCCGCGGTCATGGCCAGGCAGCCCAGCGCCAGCAGCGTGCCGAGCAGCGCGAACAAGCGTCTATGCATGCGCCCTCTCCTCCTCGTCGTTGGTGGCAGTGCTCGTCCCGGGCACGCGCGCGCGGACCGCCGCCGCGTGTGCCGGGAACCCTTCGTGCTCGGCGAGCGCCAGGACGGCCGGAGCCATGCGCTCCAGCGCCTCGGCGCCGGCCTTGGCGATCGACGCCTTCTTCAGGAAGGTCTCGGCGGTCACGCCGCCGGTCACGCGGGCGAAGCCGCCGGTGGGAAGCGCCGCGGGCACGCCGACCACGTAGTTGGCGGCGGAGATGGGCGTGTGCTGGCCGAGCAGGATCTCGCCCGCGTGCTGGATGCCCGCGAGCACGCGGTCCTCGTCGCGCGCGACAATCTGCATGTGCTCGGGCGCGTAGGTGTTGGTGACCTCGATCGCCTCGTCGAGGTCGTCGACGAGGATGGCGCCGCCGTTGTCGCCGAGGGCGGCGGCGGCGTAGGCGCGGCGCGGCTCGGGCAGCGCGGCGAGCTGCTCGGCGAGGTGCCGCTGGGCGGCCTCGACGAGTGCCGCGGAGTCGGTGACGAGCAGCGACGACGAGTCCGGGCCATGCTCGGCCTCGTTGAGCAGGTCGGCGGCGAGCAGCCGCGGGTCGGCGCTGTCGTCGGCGACGATCATGCTCTCCGACGGCCCGAGCAGCATCTGCGTGTGGCAGCCGTGGGCCTGGCAGGCGATCTGCGCCGCCTGGACCGGCGGGCTGCCCGGCCCGAGGACCTTGCGCACGCGCGGGATGCTCTCGGTCCCGAACGCGAGCGCCGCGACTCCGGCCGGGCCGTTGGCACGGAAGACCCGGGCGATCCCCAGCTCGCGCGCCACGCACAGGACCGCGGGATCGACCACGCCGCCGCGGCCGGGCACCGGCGGGACGACCACCGAGATCTCCGGCACGCCGGCGACGACCGCCGGCGTTCCGATCTGCACGAGCACGGACGGGAACGAGCCCTTGCCGCTCGGGACGAACAGGCCCACGCTGGCGATCGCCGTGGTCTTCTCCCCGACCTCGAGGCCGGGCCGCAGCTCGACGCGCCACTCGCGCCGGGCGGTCAGGTGCTCGTTGAACGCGCGCACGTTCGCGATGCCCTCTCGCAGCGCCTCGCGGACCGCGGGCGCCACCTCGGCCTCGGCGCGCTCGAGCTCGTCCTCGGTGATCCGCAGGCCCTCCGGGGCGACCTCGCAGCCGTCGAACTCGGCGAGCGCGCGGACCACGGCGGCGTCGCCGTGCTCGCGCACGTCCTCGACGATCCGGCCGACGGGGTCGCGCAGCCGCGGGTCGAAGATCTGCGCGATGCCGCGCTGCAGCAGGCGATCGCGCGCGGGGATGTCGAGCGCGCTCCAGCGCATGACCGCCATCGGCCCGGTCCGGGTCTCAGACACTGCGTCCTCCGTCGATGGCGATGACGCTCCCGGTCAAATAGCCGGCGTCCGGCGAGAGCAGGAAGGCGACGAGCGCCGCGACCTCGCGCGGCTCGCCGAAGCGCCCGGCGGGGATGTCGGCGAGCAGTGCCTGGGCCGCCGGCGCGTCGTCGAGG
The DNA here is from genome assembly GCA_051001255.1 of Solirubrobacteraceae bacterium. GTDB lineage: Bacteria > Actinomycetota > Thermoleophilia > Solirubrobacterales > Solirubrobacteraceae > DASQMT01. Next base: position 5,486 of record JBPCNM010000335.1, on the reverse strand, counting down.
TACGGCGCGGTCATCCGCGTGCGGATATAGCCAGGGCAGATCGCGCTGACCGCGATGCGCCGCTCGGCGAGGTCGAGCGCCATCGTCTGCGCGAGCGACACCGCCGCGGCCTTCGACGCGTTGTAGTCGGCGAAGCCGGCCTCCGCGCGCACGCCGTTGACCGACGCGTTGAGGACGATCGCCGAGCCGGGGGCCATCGCCCGCGCGGCGGCGCGCGCGACGAGGAACGCACCGACGACGTTCACGTCGAGGACCCGGCGCAGGTGCGTGACGCTGAGCTCGAGGACCGGCTTGCCCTCGCCGTCGACGCCGGCGTTGACGAACGCGCCGTCGACCCCGCCGAGCGCGGCGAGCGCCTCGCCGAACGCCGTCTCGACGGCGCGCTCGTCGGCGACGTCGCACGCCGAGCCGCCGGCGACGTCGAGTTCTGAGAGCGCGGCGCGGACGCTCGCGGGCCGGCTGCCGAGGATCCACACGCGGGCACCGTCGTCCGCGAGCCGCCGGGCCGCCGCGAGGCCGAGCCCGCTCGTGCCGCCCGAGACGACGATGCGCCGGTCGGCGAGCGCGGTCAATCGAGCGTCCCCTTCACCCCGGCGGTCATCCCGGCGCGCCGCGGGTTCGGCGCGAGCGCGGCGCGCAGCGCGCGGGCAAACGCGCGGAATCCGGCCTCCCACGCGTGGTGCGGGTCCCGGCTGCCCTCGTCCAGGCGCAGGTGCACGGTGCAGCGCCCGCCCTGGCTGAAGCCCTCGAAGAACGCGACGAGGTCGACGGTCAGCACGTCCTCGACGCGCTCGAGCGCCGACGCGCCGCCGCGGACGACGACGGCGTTCGAGCGTCCCTCGAAGGAGATCTGCGCCGCAGCGCCGGCCTCGTCCATGACGCCGAGGGCGAAGCCGCTGGATTCGACGCCGTCGGCGATCCGGTCGCGGATGACCTGCGCGGCTGCCGCGCCGACCGCGAGCCCGACGTCTTCGGCGACCACGTGCATGAGGCGATAGGTCTTGACCTCGTAGCTCGCGTCGACGATGACATCGGCGTACCAGCCGAGCATCTCGAGCATGTGGTCGAGGAACGCGAGGGTCGTGCTCAGCCGGGGCTCGCGGCGCGGCCCGAAGTCCAGCGCCGTCTCGACGCGCGCCTCGCGGCTCTCGCGCTGCGTGCGGTACACGTCGCCGTCGCGCTCGACCCTCATCCCCAGGTACTCGGTCATCCTCGCTCCATGTGTCGGGTCAGCACGCCGCGCAGGACCGCCATCTGCGGCGGCGCGCCGATCGAGATCCGCACCCAGCCGTCGTGGCCCAGGTCCGCACCGTCGCGGACGACGAGGCCCTCGCCGGCCAAAGCGTCGTGCAGCGCGGCGCGCCGCGGCGGACGGACGGCGACGAAGTTCGCCTGGCTCGGGTGGAACTCGTAGCCGAGCGCCGCGAGCGCCGACTCCAGCCGGCGCCGCTCGCGCACGACGAGCTCGACGGCGTAGTCGCGCCAGGCGACGTCCGCCAGGGCCGCGCGGGCACCGGCGAGCGCGGCGACGTTGACGTTGAACGGCGGGCGGATCGCGTCGAGCGCGGCGATCACGTCAGGGTGGCCGATGCCGTAGCCGACGCGCAGGCCGGCGAGCGCGTAGGCCTTGGAGAACGTGCGCTGCACGACGAGGTTCGGATGCTCGGCCATCAGCGCCCGCGCGTCCGGTCGCCGGTCGGCGTCGACGTAGTGGCGGTAGGCCTCGTCGAGGACGACCAGGCAGCTCGGCGGCACGTCGGCGAGGAATCGCGCGAGCGCGTCGGGGTCGACCGCCGATCCGGTCGGGTTGTGCGGCGACGGCAGCCAGACGACCGCCGCGCGCTCGGCGGCGGCGGCCATCGCGGGCAGGTCGTGCGCGCCGTCGCGCAGCGCGACGTTCACCGCCTCGCCGCCCTGCACGCGGGTCACGAGCTCGTCGATCCGGTAGCACGGATCCGAGAGGACCACGCGCGCCCCGGGCGCGACGAAGACGGCGGCGAGCAGGTAGCACAGCTCGTCGCTCCCGCTCGTGAGCACGAGCTGCTCGGTGCCCACGCCCTCGGACTCGCCGAGCAGCTCGCGCAGCTCTCCGGCCCCGGCGTAGCGGTGCGCGTGCGCGGCGGCGCCGGCGATCGCCGCGCGGACCCGCGGCGAGGCCCCGAGCGGCGACTCGTTCGACGACAGCTTCCCGGCCGCTCGCCGCGCCTCGCGCCCGCCGCTGTAGCGGCGCACGGACGCCACGCGCCCGGTGGCGATCTGCTGGACCGTCACGGGCGCACCAGCAGCTTCACCGCGTCCGGGCGCTCGAGCTGGCGGCGCGCGGTCGCGGGCAGCTCGTCGAGCGTGATCGCGTCGGTCACGAGCGGCTCGTAGCGCCAGCCGTCGGCGGCGAGCAGCGCGATCGCCTCGGGCAGCTCGTCGACGAACGCGTTCGAGCCCGTCACCGTCAGCCGGCGCTCCACGAGCTCCGTCGGCCTGACCGGCACGGGGTGCTCGCTCAGGGCGAGCAGCACGACCTGCGCGCCGGGCGCGCACAGCGTCACGGCGTGCGCCAGCGAGGAGGGGAAGCCGGCCGCGTCGACGACGAGGTCATACGCGCCCGCGTGCAGCTCGGAGGCGTCGGCGACGGTGCCGGCGCCGAGGGCGCGTGACAGGGCGGCGCGCAGCGGCGCGGGCTCGGCGACGTCGATCTCGACGGGGCCGAACCGGCGGAGCAGCTCGACGTGCACGAGCGCGCCGATCGGACCGTGCCCGAGGATCGCGACGCGAGCCGGAGCGTGGTGCAGGCAGCCGAGTGCGTGCACGACGACGGCCAGCGGCTCGGCGAGCACCGCCGTCGAGCCTTCGAGCGTCTCGGGCACCTCGTGCAGCAGCGACGCGGGCAGCACGCAGTGGGTCGCGAACCCGCCGGGGCGCGCCTCGCCGACGAACGCGAGGTTCGGGCAGGTGCTCGGATCCGTCCGGCACGCGTCGCACGCGCCGCACGGCAGGCGGGAGTCGGCGACGACCGGGGTGCCCGGTGCGGGGACGCCGTCGCCGCCCGCGGCCGCCACGCGCCCGTAGATCTCGTGCCCGAGCGTCGCCGGCCATTCCTTGACCCACGCGCCGGTGCGCATGACGTGCAGGTCCGAGCCGCACACCCCCGCCCACTCGACGCGGACGAGCGCCTCCCCGGCGCCGACCTCGGGCAGCTCGCGTGTGCCGACGCGCAGCTCGAGCGAGCGATCGAGCAGCAGGGCGGGGACCTCGGTGGTCATCCGGCCAGCGTGAGGGCGGCATCGGCGGGTGGCGCGTAGCCGAGGTTCGACGACAGGCGCGCGCTGACCTCGCAGACGAGCTCGGCGGCCAGCCGGGCGTCGCCCTCCGAGCGCTGCGCGGTCACGTAGGTCACGCCGATCGCGGCGACCGGCACGCTCTCGTGCGAGAAGACCGGCGCCGCGACGCACGAGATGCCCGGCGTCACCATCTCGGCGTCGACCGCGGCGCCGAGCCGGCGCACCTCCTCCAGGTCGCGCAGCAGCGCCTCGACGCTCGCCGGCCCCCGTCCGGTGCGCCGGACGAGCGGCTGCCCGGCGTAGAGCGCGCGGACGTGGGCTTCGGGCAGCTCGGCGAGGATCGCTCGGCCCACGGCGGTCAGGTGAGCAGGCAGGCGGACGCCGACCTCCGTGACGAGCTTGGGCGCGGTGCCGACCGGCTGCTCCTTGTCGACGTACAGGACCTCGGTTCCGTGGAGCATCGCCAGGTGCGAGGTCTCGCCGGTGCGCTGGGTGAGCTCCGCGAGGAGATGACGTCCCATCCGCTGCAGCGGCCCGGAGCGCAGGTACGCCGACCCGATCTCGAACACCGCGACGCCCAGGCCCCACGCGCGCTCGACCTCGTAGTAGGTGACGAAGTGCCGCGCGCGCATGACGTTGAGCAGGTGGTGTGCGCTGCTCTTGGGGATCTCGCACTCGCGCACGATCGTCATCGTCGGCACCGGGCGCGCATGGCGTGCGAGCAGCTCGAGGATACGGAGGAGGCGCTCTGCGGATTTGACGTTGCTCGAGGGCACGGGTGTCTCGCATGCCAGACGCATGTCGCGGGCGGTCGACCGGAGTCCTACCGGCGCGACGTCGCCGCCGCAAGCGACGCTGGGCCAAGAAGTGTCTGAGCAGCCAGACACCCGCCGTTCCGGCGCTCAGCGCGCCGACGCGCGAGGACGTCGAGCGGCTGGTGCGTCGATCACGCTTCGTACAGGCGCTCGTAGGCTTCCCGGGCCGTCGTCCCCTGCCGTCGGTCTTGGGCGACCGCCCACCCCGCGGACGACCTCGAGGCCCGGAGCGGGGTCTGCGACGAAGGAGGTCCACCGGCCTCGGCCCCTACGAGGCCGAGGCAGCCGCTCTCCGCCTGCTGCTTCGCCGTTCATTCCTTCAGCGTTGCACGCGATCGCCAACCGCGTGGTCACCGCGAGCAGCGTCGCTCGGTCGGTCGGTCGGTCGTGACCTATCTGCAAGCGGGCAACCCCGCGGCTGAGGTCCGCCTGCTGCTTGGCGCGCCGCTCAGACCTCCTCGCAGGCCTGCCCGGGCGTGACTGCGAGATCGCGGCTCACGAGGTCTCGGACGTCGCAGCTGACCAGGCGCGCACCGACGGCCCGTGCAGCTGCGACGTAGGCAGCGTCGTAGACCGACAGACCCTCACGTTCCGCGAGATCACTGGCCTCGGCAATCAGCGTTTCATCGACACGGACCAGGCCGCCGTCGTCCGCAAGCGCGTCCACGAGGCCGCGCAGTCGGCGTGCGGCGCCAGGGTCGTGCCACGCCCGCACGGCGACATTGCTCACCTCGTAGAACGCAAGATCAAGCGTCGCCCACGGCGCCCGGTCCGAGAGCAGCCGGCGCGCCGCATCGTGCTGATCGTCGTCGGCGTCCTCTCGGGCCAGGAGCACGCTCGCGTCCGCGAACCAGATGGTCATGCCGGTGGCCGATGACGCTTGAGCTCCTCGACTCCTCCGCCACCGTGACGGCCCGGCGTGCGCATCAGCTCCTCTACGCGACGGGAGCGCGCTTCGGCTCGGTGGCGCAGGCCCTCGCCGACGTAGTGACGCAGGAGCGCGCTCCGAGTCGTGCCGCGGCGAGCCGCCTCCGCATCCAACGAGCCGAGCAGATCGTCGGGCAGCGAAACCATCACCTTGGCCACGCCGTCAGTATACCCGGTACTGCCGGCTGGCGACCACCGTCCCGGAGGGGCACTCTTGTCCAGCGGCGAGCACTGCTCAGCGCTATATACTTCGATACCAAGCTAACGTCGGAGGGATCGGAGATGCGGGTCGGGATCGTAGGCGTGGGCCGGATGGGGGTGGAGCACTTGAAGTCGTTCGCGCGTCCGCGACCTGGTCGGCGAGGGCTTCGTCGGCGCGCCGCGGCTGGTCGACGTGCGGGTCATGACCGACTTCGGCGCAGGCGCAGCCGGTCGAGCCGGATGGATAGGCGACGGACAGGCCGGCGGC
>JBPCNM010000334.1:0-4197 GCA_051001255.1 Solirubrobacteraceae bacterium | reverse complement strand
CCGGGCCACGACCGCCGCTACTCGCTCGGCTCCGAGAAGGTGCGCGCGCTCGGCTGGGAGGCGCAGGTGCGCTTCGACGAGGGCCTCGAGCGCACCGTCGCCTGGTACCGCGACAGCGGGGCGTGGTGGGAGCCGATCCGCTCGGGCGACTACCGCGCCTACTACGAGCGTCAGTACGGCCGGGCGCTCGGTGACAGCTGAGGAGAGACGATGGCCAAGCTGGTGGGCTGGTTCAGCCCGGATGGGCATAGCCGCACGGCAGCGATCGGGTTGGCGGTCGGGCTGTTCGCGTCGGTCTTCGTTCTGCGCCTGCTCGTCGACGCGCCCGAGGACGGCATCGGCTTCTTGTACGTGTTGCCGGTCGGCCTCGTGGCGGTGGAGCTCGGATGGCGGTGGGGCCTGGGCGCCGCCGCACTGGCCTTCGGAGCGTGGCTGGCCTGGGTCGTGCTCGATGACGTCGAGCTCGGCGTGCTCGGCTATGCCACGCGGGCGCTGGTGCTGTTCCCGGTCGGTGGCTTGCTGGGCTGGTTGGCGCAGAGCGCGCGGGGCGGCGGGCGACGGGTCGGATCGTTGGTTTGCGATGGCCAGTGACATGCTGGCGACCGCGACTCCGGAGGGACGCTTCACGCGGCTGAATCCGGCGTGGGAGACGACGCTCGGGTGGACGCGCGAAGAGCTGATGGCGCGTCCCTACCTGGAGTTCATCCACCCGGAGGACGTCGAGTCGACCGTCGCGGTCGCGAGCGGGCTGCGCGAAGCCTCCTCCCGGGTCATCGGTTTCGAGAACCGCTACGCGACCAAGGACGGGGGCTGGTGCTGGCTGCTGTGGAGCACGTACTCCGACGGTCGCCAGCTGTACGCGGTGGCCAAGGACATCACCGAGCGAAAGTACCTGGAAGCCGAGCGTGAGGAGCTGCTCGAGCGTGTCGAGGCGATGGCGCGCACGGACATGCTGACCGGGCTGCCGAATCGGCGGGCGTGGGAGGAGGAGCTGCGCCGCGAGGTGGCGCGCGCCGGGCGCCAGGGACACGTCCTCGCGGTGGTGATGCTCGATCTCGACCGCTTCAAGGACTTCAACGACACGCACGGCCATCAGGCCGGCGACCGCTTGTTGGCGGAGCTGGGCAGCGTCTGGCGCACTCAGCTGCGAGTCACCGACTTCATGGCGCGCTACGGCGGCGAGGAGTTCACCGCGCTGCTGCCCGCGTGCCCGACGAGGCGATCGCGGTGCTCGAGCGCCTGCGCCTTACGATCCCCGACGGACAGACCGCCTCCGTGGGCGTCGCCTACTTGGACGGCCAGGAGACCCCGGAGGCGCTGATCGGACGCGCCGACGCCGCGCTCTATCAGGCCAAGCGCGCGGGCCGTGACCGTATCGTGACCGCCCCCTGACCTGAGCACGCGCGCGCCCGGCCCGATCATCCGACGGCGGTCGCGCGCCAGTCCGTGCCCTCACGCACGAACTCGAACGTGCGCACGCGCTCGGCGCCGCGGTCGCGGCCCTCGACCCTGGCCGTCGCCGTGTCGCCCGTGATCGCGACGTCCTGGACCTCGAGGTCGAAGTCGTCGGCGTCCTTGATCGCCTTGTCGAGCTCCTGCTCGCAGGTCGAGCCGGCCGCCTGGACCTGCTCGCGCAGGGCGCTGGCCAGCAGGTCGTCGCAGATCGTCTTGGCGTCACCGGTCTCGCCCGCCGTCTGCAGCTTCTCCACCGTGTCGGCGACGTTCTGCTCCTCGCCCTCGAACTCGCTCGTCGACGACGGGTTGCCGGCGCAGCCGGCGGCGAGCGCGGCGAGGACGAGCGGGAGGGCGACGAGTGCACGGGACATGCTGCGCCCAGAGGGTAGTGACCCGGCTAGGATCGCGACGTCATGCGGGAGCACGACACGGCACCGCGGGGTCGCCATGCCCCGCCCCTGGAGGTCCGCCAGGATCGCCAGCGCCGCCGCCTGTATGCGGCCGCCGGCGCGATCTTCGCGGGCGTGGGTTACGCCGTTGCGACGGCCGAGGCGATCGCCCGCGAGGCCGGGATGTCGAAGGCGACGTTCTACGAGCACTTCGACAACAAGGAGGACTGCATCATCGCCCTCCACGACGCCGCCACGACCGCGGTGCTCGGGGCGATGCGCCGGACCGGCGAGGACTACGTCGGTGCGGATGTCGCGGGCAGGGTGCGCGCGGTCATCCACACGTTCCTCGAGGTGCTCGCCGCCTTTCCCGACGAGGCCCAGACGCTGCTGGTGGAGATCGTCGGCGCCGGCCCGCGCGCGATGGAGCGGCGCGACCGGGTGCTCGCCGAGTATGCGTTCTACGTCGACGAGGTCAACCGCGAGGACGCCGCGCGTGGCGGCGTCGTGCGGTTCGCCTCGCCGCACGACGCGTTCGCGATCGTCGGCGCCCTGATCGAGCTCGCGTCGCGGCAGATCCGGACGGGCGAGCCGGACGACATCCGCGATCTCGAGCCGGTGGTCGAGCGCCTCGTGCTCGGCCTCATGCACGCGGCGTCCGCGACGCCGGCGTGAGCGCGGAGGGGCTCGCGGCGCTCGCGGCCGAGGTGCACGACTGCCGCCGCTGCCCGCGGCTGGTCCAGTGGCGCGAGCTGGTGGCGCACGAGAAGCGCGCGGCGTTCCGCGACGAGACCTACTGGGGCCGGCCGATCGACGGCTTCGGCGACCCGGCGGCGCGCGCGCTGATCCTCGGCCTCGCCCCGGCCGCCCACGGCGCCAACCGCACCGGCCGCGTCTTCACCGGCGACCGCTCGGGCGACTTCCTGTTCGCCGCGCTGCACCGCACCGGCTTCGCCAACCAGCCGGTCTCGCGCCGCCGCGACGACGGCCTCGCGCTGCGCGACTGCTGGATCACCGCCGCCGTGCGCTGCGCACCGCCGGCCAACAAGCCACTGCCGGCCGAGCGCGACAACTGCGCGACCTGGCTGCACGCCGAGCTGCAGCTGCTCGAGCACGCGCGGGTCGTCGTCTGCCTCGGCGCGTTCGCCTGGGAGGCCGGCTGGAAGCAGCTCGCGCCCGGCGTGCGCCCGCGGCCGCGCTTCGGCCACGCGGCCGAGGCGCGGGCCGGCGCCTACACGATGCTCGGCTGCTTTCACCCGAGCCAGCAGAACACGTTCACCGGCAAGCTGACGCCGGCGATGATCGACGCCGTGCTCGAGCAGGCGCGCACGCTGGCGGCTCAGCCGCCGAGCGAGACGGCGGCCACGCCGTCGGCGCGCAGCGCGTTGAGCACGAGCGCCACGTAGCGCCGCCAGACCGCGATGTCGTCGACGCCGTCGGCCACGAGCGCGCGGGCGGCGCCGGACCAGAGCACGCGCAGGTCGGCGGGCGCGACGTCCGGATGCATACGCCCCTGCGCCTTGGCGCGATCCATCAGCTCCGCCAGGGCGCGCCACAGCGACGCGCGGGCGTCGGCCAGGTCCGGCAGGTCGATGCCCGCGCTGATCCCGGCGGTGATCGCCCGGTCGGCGCACTGGCGGTCGGCGCCCTCGGCCAGCAGGTCCACCATCGCCGCCCAGGGATCGGGATCGTCGAGCCGGGCGCGCGTCCGGAGCTCGAAGTCCGCGAGGCGCTCGATCACGACCGCGGCGATCAGGTGCTCCTTGGACGGAAACGAGCGGTAGACGGTCGCCTTGCCGACGCCGGCGCGCTCGGCCACTTCCGGCACGCTCGCCTCGACCCCGCGCTCGGCGAACACGGCGGCCGCGGCCGCGACCACCCGCTCGCGGTTGCGGACGGCGTCGGCGCGCTTGGGGAGCGTCCCGGCCTCCATCTTCAGCGCTCCACCAGGACGGGGCGCTCGGACCGCGGCGCGCGCGCCCGCACGGCGTGGTGCTCGCCGCGCGGGATCGCAGCCGCGATCAGCGCCGCCAGCGCCGCGACGCCGGCGCTGACGAGGAACGCGGCGGTGAAGCCGCTGTCGGTCGCCAGCGGGCTGGCCGCGGTGGCGCTGCCGGCCAGGATGGCGGCGCACACCTGTGAGCCGATCGAGGCGCCCACCGAGCGGGTGAGCGCGTTGAACCCGGTCGCCTCGCCGGTCTGCACGGGCGGCACGGCCTCGACGACGAGGTTCGCCATCGCGGCGAACGCGAGCCCGATCCCGGTCGACATCACGAACGCCCACGCGATCACGGTGAACTGCGAGCCGTGATCGAGTCCCAGCCCGAGCAGGCCAACGCTGGTGGTGGCGGCG
>JBPCNM010000333.1:0-2695 GCA_051001255.1 Solirubrobacteraceae bacterium | reverse complement strand
AGCTCGAGCAGGCCGGCCGCGCCGAGACCGCGCCGCCCGCGCCGCCCGCGGGCGCGCCGCAGCAGGGCGTCGAGCCGCACCCACTCCGGTCCCCGCTGGGACTCGAAACGCTCTAGGTTCACCGCCGTGGAGTATGAGGAGCGCACGCGCATCGCGACGCCGGAGGGCGTCGAGCTAGAGCTGGTGCTCGCCGGGCTGGCCTCGCGGTTCATGGCCGAGGTCGTCGACGGGGCGCTGATCCTCGCGCTCGTGGCGGCGCTGGTCGGGCTCGGGGCGCTCGCCGGGGGCGCAGCCGGTCTCGTGATCCTCTCGCTCGGAGTCGGCGGCGTACTCCTGATCTCGGTCGCCTTCCACGTCGCGTTCGAGGTCCTGGCCGGCGGGCGCACCCCGGGCAAGCGCATGGTCGGGCTGCGCGTGGTGATGGAGGGGGGAGAGGCGATCGGCCTGCGCGCCAGCGCCGTGCGCAACCTGCTGCGCCTGCTCGAAGGGCCGCCGCTGTCCTACGCGCCGGCGATCGTGGCGATCCTGGCGACGCGGCGCAACCAGCGGCTCGGCGACCTCGCCGCGGGCACGCTGGTGGTGCGCGAGCCGCGTGGCGCCCGCAGCGCGCGCCGCCGCGGCACGCCGTCGCCCCCCGCCCGCGCGGTCCGGCTCGCTGACTGGGATGTCTCCGCGGTGACCCAGGAGGAGCTCGCCGCCATCCGTTCGTTCCTCGAGCGCCGCGAGTCGTTCAGCCCCGGCGCGCGGCGCGGTCTGGCGCGCGACCTGGCCGAGCGGCTGCGTGCGAAGGTCGCCGGGCCGCCGCCCGGCCTGCCGGCCGAGGCGCTGCTCGAGGGCGTCGCCAGCGCGAAGTCCGCCCGATCCTGAATACTGAGCGATGCGCGCGCTCGATCGATCGCGTCCCACTCCTCCAAGGAGGTCGCACGTGTCGGACTTCGGTGGCCAGAGCCCCATGCCGGCCCAGCAGGAGCAAGACAGTCGATGGGAGCAGGCGGGCGGCGGCTCCGGGCCGCGCGCGGGCTTCTGGCGGCGCTTCGGCGCGGCCTTGATCGACGTGGTCATCCTCGGCGTGCTCTACGCGGTGCTGAGCGCGGTGCTGGACCCCGGCCTCGCGTACGTCCTGTACCTGCTCGCCAACTACACGTACTTCACGGTCCTCGAGGGCGGCCCGAGCGGCCAGACGGTCGGCAAGAAGGCGTTCGGCATCCGGGTGATCGACTTCAAGGCCGGCGGCCCGATCGGCTACGGCCGCGGGCTCCTGTGCAACCTCGCCAAGATCCTGTCGGGCATCCCGATCGCGCTCGGCTATCTCTGGATGCTGTGGGATCCCGAGAAGCAGACCTGGCACGACAAGCTGGCCACGACGGTCGTCGTGCCGGCCGACGCCTACCGCGCCGCCTGACTCAGCGGCAGGGCCGGGCCGCCGCGTCGCGACCGTAGAGGCGCGCGGCGGCCGCGCCCGTCGCGGCCCCTCGCAGCACGTCCGCGTCCGGGCCGCGGACGAAGCAGCTGTCGTCGTACCGTGGTATACCGCCGCGCGGTGTCCCGCTTCGAGCGCTCGCACGATCCCGACGGTCCCGGCCAGCTGCTGACACAGGGCGGTGAGCCGGTGGCGAGCGTGCTCTGGGCGCACGATTTCGGCGACCGCGCGCAGACGGGCTGGTTCCTCGTGCTGCTCGACGACGACGGCGAGCCCGAACCGCGGTCCGCGCGGCGCCTGACGGTCTCCGATGCGGTGACGCAACTGGTTGCCGACGCCGAGTCCGAGCGCGCGGCGTGGCTTGCTCGGGCCGAGACGGTGGAGCTCGTCACCGCCACGGAGGCCATCGCCGCGGGCGAGCGCGAGCTCGAGCAGGTCCTCGGCGGCCAGGGCTCCTGACCCGCGCTCTGACCGGTGCGGTCCCCCGCGGCCCTGCACTGCCGTTAGGGTCGCGTCGTGAGCACCCACGACCCTCGCCGTGCACCTGCCAACCAGCGCTCGGTGCGGCGTCACAACCTCGGCGTGGTGCTGCGCCACGTCGGCGAGCACGGCGCCCGCTCGCGAGCCGCGATCGCGCAGGAGACCGGGCTGAACAAGACCACGGTGTCGAGCCTCGTCGGCGAGCTGATCGACTTCGGCCTGGTCCGCGAGACCGAGGTCGAGCTCCGCGGCACGGTCGGGCGCCCAGCCCTGCCGGTCGAGCTGAGCGGCCGCCGCGTGGTCGGGCTCGGGCTCGAGCTCGGGGTCGACTTCCTCGCCGCCCGCGCCGCCGACCTCACCGGCCACGAGCGCCATCGGGCGCTGGTGACGGCCGACAACCGGGGCCGGCCGGTCGACGCCGTGCTCGCCGACCTCGCCCGGCTCGCCGCCGACGCGCTCGGCGTGCTGCGGGAGGAGGACCTCGTGACCGCCGGCGCGGTCGTCGCGGTGCCCGGCCTCGTCGACAGCACCGGCCGCCTGCTCGTCGCGCCGAACCTCGGCTGGTCCGGCGTCCCGGTGCTCGAGCGCCTGGGCGAGCTGCTCGGCGGCCCGTCGTTCCCGCTGAGCGTGGAGAACGAGGCGAACCTCGGCGCGCTCGCCGAGCTGTGGGACGGCGCGGGCCGGCGCCTGGGTGACTTCATCTACGTCTCGGGCGAGCTGGGCGTCGGCGCCGGCATCATCGTCGGCGGCGAGCTGTTCCGCGGCGCGCACGGGTTCGGCGGCGAGCTCGGCCAC
>JBPCNM010000332.1:0-4738 GCA_051001255.1 Solirubrobacteraceae bacterium | reverse complement strand
CTGCGATCGCCGGCGCCGGCCCGCCACGTGTTCGCGGCGACCCGCGCGGGCGCGGAGCGGCGTCCCACGGTGGCCGCCGTGCTCGACGCACTCGGCGACCTTGAACCCGTCCCGGTCAGCCGGACGGCGACGCCCCCGCGTGGTCGTAGGGACCGAGGTCCGCTGATCGGCGGGCCCGATCGATGAGCCAGGCGGTGAGCTCGTGGCCGGGCAGTGGGCGGCTGAGGTAGTAGCCCTGGGCGGTGTGGCAGCCGATGGCGGCGAGCTCACGCCACTGGTCGGCGGTCTCGACGCCCTCGGCGACGACGTGCAGGCCGAGGTTGCGCCCGAGCTCGACGGTGGAGCGCACGATCGTCGCGTCGTCGGTGCTGCTGGTCATGTCGGCGACGAAGGAGCGGTCGACCTTGATCTCGCTGACCGGCAGGCGCTTGAGCTGGGCCAGCGAGGAGTAGCCGGTGCCGAAGTCGTCGAGCGCGAAGGCGATGCCGAGCTCGCTCAGGCGCGCGAGCGTGTCCAGCGCGCGTGCGGGATCACGCATGACGGTGTTCTCGGTGATCTCGAACTGGAGCGTCCCGGGCGGCATCCTGCGGCGCTCCAGCAGCTCGGCGACGTCGTCGGGGAAGCGCACGTCGAGCAGGTTCGTGGGCGAGATGTTGACCGCGATGGGCAGCTCGATGCCGGCGCGCCGCCAGGCGTGCTGCTGGTCGGCTGCGAGCTCGAGGACGTGAAGCGTGAGCCGGCGCATGAGCCCGTGCTGCTCGGCGAGGGCGATGAAACGGTCGGGGGCGAGCATGCCGAGGCTCGGGTGCTGCCAGCGCACGAGGGCCTCGACGCCGCGGATCTCGCCGGTGGCGAGGTCGCCCTTGGGCTGGAAGTGCAGCACGAGCTCGTCGCGCTCCAGCGCGGCGTGCAGCTCGCCGGCCAGGACCACCCGGTCGAGGCCGTGCGCGTCACTTCCGTTGGCGTAGACCTCGATTCCGCCACCCGCGGCCTTGGCGCGATACATGGCCACGTCGGCATGGCGCAGCAGCGTCGAACGGTCCATGCCGTGGTCAGGGGAGATGGCGATGCCCACGCTGGCGCCGACAGGGACCAGCAGGCCGTCCAGCGCGAAGGGCTGGTCGAGGACCGAGAGGAACGTCGCGGCGGCACGCATCGCCGCCGGTGCGCCCGTGGCGGCGGGCAGCAGCGCGACGAACTCGTCGCCTCCGAGCCGGGCGAGCACGCTGGCATCCGGCAGCGCGCCCTCGAGGCGCCGCGCGAGCTGGCGCAGGAGCTCGTCGCCGACATGGTGGCCGAGGGTGTCGTTGATCTCCTTGAAGCGATCCAGGTCGAGCAGGATCAGCGCCAGCGGCCCGCTCGCGGCGCGCGGGGCATGGAGCTGCGCCTCGGCGGCCAGGTGGAAGTGACGGCGGTTGCCAAGACCGGTGAGCTCGTCGGTGCGCGCCTGCGAGCGCGACAGCTCGAGCTCGGCCTCGACCGCATGCAGGCGCTCGATCGCATCGACCACCTGGTTGAAGGCGCGCGCGCTCTCGCCCAGCTCGTCATCGGAGTCCGCCGTCAGCCTGCAGCGCTCTGGGTCGAAGTCCGACCAGTCGCCCGTCGCGGTCGCGAACCGGATCGTGTCCCCGACCAGGCGCATCCGCGCGCTCAGCAGCCGGGCTCGCGCGCCGACCACCGCCCGGCAGAGCCAGTAGTTGACGGCCCCCACCATCAGCCCCGCCGCCACCGTCGCCGCGAAGAAGGGCGCGCTCAGCGCCTGCCGCGCGTCGACGCCCAGCAGCAGCACGAAGAACGGAAACGCCACGCCGGTCAACAGCCCGAGGCCGATCATCCGTATCGCCAGGTCGGCGAACACCGAACGCGTCAGCCGCAGGCTCTCGCGACGGGAGGCGGGCGAGAGCGTCGGGTCGCGGGCCATCACTCCGGCTTATCGGCCAGATTCCCGGCGACTGGACGCTCGCAGCACCCCAGCACGTGGACCGGTTCGTCGCTGCCGCTCAGTCGCGGATCAGGCCGAGCACCTCGTCGCGCTTGGCCTCCATGTGCTGCGGCGAGACGAGGCTCTCCAGGCACAGCCGGAGCAGCGGCTCCGTGTTGGAGGGGCGCACGTTGAAGTGCCAGTCCTCGTAGTCGATCGAGATGCCGTCGAGGTCGGTGATCTCCGCGTCGCGGTAGCGGTCGCGGAGCTCGTCCATCTTCGCCGCCTGGTCGGCGACCTCGGAGTTGATCTCGCCCGAGATGAAGTAGGCCGAGCGGTAGGGCTCGAGCAGCTGCGCGAGCGTCCGGCCCGACTTGCCGAGCAGCTCGAGGATCAGCAGCGCCGGCAGCGTGCCGGAGTCGGCGTCGTAGAAGTCGGCGAAGTAGTAGTGGCCCGAGACCTCGCCGCCGAACGCGCCGCCCTCCGCGCGCATGCGGGCCTTGAAGAACGCGTGCCCGACGCGGTTGACCAGCGCTGTGCCGCCCGCCGCCTCGACCGTGTCGGCGACGGCGCGCGAGGCGCGCACGTCGTAGAGGATGTCGGCGCCCGGATGCGACTCCAGCACCGAGCGCGCGAGCAGCGCGCAGATGAAGTCGCCGTCGGCGAACCGACCGTCCCCGTCGATGAAGAAGCAGCGGTCGGCGTCGCCGTCCCAGGCGATTCCGAGGTCGGCGCCCTCGGCGATCACCTTCTCGATCGCGAAGCGCCGGTTCTCGGGCAGCAGCGGGTTGGGCTCATGGCCGGGGAATTCGCCGTCGGGCGCCCAATAGGTGGGGATCAGCCGCAGGCCGTCGAGGCGCTCGAGGATCGGACCGACCATCGGGCCCGCCATCCCGTTGCCGCCGTCGAGCACGACCTTCAGCGGGCGGATCGCGGCCGGGTCGATGAACGAGAGCGCGCGCGCGTGGAACTCGGCGTAGACGTCGACCTCCTCCACGCGACCCGGCGGCGTCTCCGGCGCCGGCAGCCCGGCGGCCACGAGGGCCTTGATGTCGCCGATCCCGGCGTCGCCCGACAGCGCCAGCGCCCCCTCGCGCACGAGCTTCGCCCCCGTGTAGGCCTTCGGATTGTGCGACGCGGTGCACATCAGCCCGCCGTCGAGCTCGCGCGAGCCGACGAGGAAGTAGAGCATCTCGGTGCCCACCATCCCGGCGTCCAGCACGTGCGCGCCCTCGGTCACCATCCCGTCGCGGTAGCGGGCGGCCAGCTCAGGCGCAGTCAGCCGCATGTCGCGGCCGAGGCCGATGCGCAGCTCCGCCGCCGGCTTGCCGCGCAGCTCGGCGAGCACGCGCGCGAACGCCCGCCCGACCTGCTCGGCGACCTCGCCGTCGCTCTGCTCGCCGTAGAGGCCGCGGATGTCGTAGGCCTTGAAGATCTCCTGGGGAACAATCGTCGGCATGCGCCGCGAGGATACGAGCCGGGGCTCAGTCCTCCTGCAGGGCGGCCAGCGCGTGGGCCTGCGCGCGCGTGGCCGGATAGAGTTCGCGATAGACGGCGTAGAGCGCCTCGTAGGCCTCTGTGGCCGCCGGGTCGGGATCGATCACGTCGGCGACGGCGTTCCAGCGGGCCGCCTCGTCCACCAGGCCACCGGCACGCCCGGCGAGCCAGGCGTCGCCGTAGCTCGCGCCGATCGTCTGCACGGGCAGCTCTTGAGCGCGGCCGGTGACGTCGGAGACGATCCGCGTCCACAGCGAGCCGCGCGTCCCGCCGCCGACGGCGACGAGGCGGCGCGGCTCGGCACCGGCGTCGGCGAACGCCTCGAGGTTGTGGCGCACGCCGTAGGCGGTGGCTTCGAGCAGCGCGCGGTACAGGTGCCCGCGGCCGTGGGAGAGCGTCAAGCCGCAGATCACGCCGCGTGCGCGGGGGTCGAACACCGGCGTGCGCTCGCCGGCGAAGTAGGGCAGCGCGACCAGCCCGCCGGCGCCCGCCGGCACGGCGGCCGCCTCCGCGAGGAGCTGTTCGTAGGGCACGCCGCCCGCGATCTCGCGCAGCCACGCCGTGAGCGCGCCCGAGGTGGCCATGCCCGCCGCGACCGTGCGGATGCCGGGCTCGACGCCGTTGGTGAGCCAGAGCCGCGGATCCGGCCGCGGCCCGGTCTCCACGGCGACGATGAACATCGTCGTGCCGTACATCAGCATCGCGTCGCCCGGGTCGCGCACGCCGGCGCTCAGCGCCTCGGCCCACGCGTCGATCGTGCCGGCGGCGACCGGCGTCCGCAGTGCCAGCCCCGTCGCTTCGGCGCCCGCGGCGCTGACCTCGCCCGCGACCTCGCCGGGCCAGAGCAGGCGCGGGAGCGGGAGGCCGGGAGCGATCGCCTCGGCCCAGGGCGCGTGCCAGTCGCCCGCCTCGAGGTCGTAGAGCGGGTCGCACTGGCTCGCCGAGTGGTGATCGAGCACGTATTCGCCCGTCAACCGCTGCACCGCGTAGGAGCTGGCCATCAGGAGCCGGCGCGTACGCGCCCACACGTCCGGCTCGCGCCGCCGCAGCCAGAGCAGCTTCGGCCCGACCGCCTGGGTCGTGAGCAGAGAGCCGCCGCGCGCGACGATCGCCTCGGCGCCGAGCTCCTCGGTGAGCTCGGCGATCTCGGCCTGCGCGCGCGTGTCGACGCCGTAGAGGATCGCCGGGCGCAGCGGCCGGCCGTCGGCGCCGGCGGCCAGCACGCACGGCCCGAGCCCGCTCACGCAGACCGCGGCGGGCGGCCATGGGCCCGGGGGGGTGGGGGGGGGGGGGGGGGGGGCGAGAGGAACACCCAAAAAC
>JBPCNM010000331.1:0-4587 GCA_051001255.1 Solirubrobacteraceae bacterium | reverse complement strand
GGCGTGCACGGGGTGTCCCGGCTGCTGCGGCCAGGCGCCGGCGGCCGCGCTCGTGGGCCACCTGGTCGAGCAGGCGCTCCTCGACGGCGGGCGGCGCGGCCGGGATCTCGAGCCCGTCGGCGTGCGCGAGCAGCGCCGGCAGGCCCGCGAGCCGCTCGTGCTCGGCCGCGCAGCGCGGGCAGGTGGCGAGGTGCGCGGCCACCGCGTCGCGCTCGTCGGGCTCCAGCGCCGCGAGCACGTAGCCGCCGAGGTCCCGGCGCACGCGGGCGCAGCTCATGACGGCGCCACCCCCATCTCCTCCAGCACGAGGCGGAGCGAGCGCAGGGCGTACCAGGTGCGGCTCTTCACCGTGCCCAGCGGCAGCCCGGTGTGCTCGGCGATCTCGCGCATCGTCAGCCCGCGGAACTGCGCCATCCGGACCATCTGCCGGTGCTCGGGCGTAAGGCGCTCGAGCGCGGCGGCCACCTGCCAGCCGAGCATCGCCTGTTCGAGCGACGTACCGCCGTCGGCGTCCTCGGAGGGCTCGTGCAGCGGCAGGCCGGGGCGCACGGAAGCGCGCCGGCGCGCGTCGATGATCGCGTGGCGGGCGATCTGGTAGAGCCAGGTGCGCACCGCAGCGCGGCCGGGGTCATAGCGCCCGGCATGGCGCCAGGCGCGCACGAAGACCTCCTGCACGATCTCCTCCGCCGCGCCGCGATCGCCCAGCGCGTTGAGCGCGAAGCCGTAGAGCTCACCGCCGTAGAGGCGGTACAAGCCGCGCATCGCGTCCCCCGTCTCGTCGGTCGCCAGGCGGTCGACGAGCACGGCGTCCGCGGCGGCGGCGCGCGGTATCGGGGCGGGCATCGGGCCGGTATACGCGCGCTCAGACGCCGAGGTTCGCCAGCCGCTCGAAGACCGCCTCGTCGAGCCGGCCCGCGTGCCGCTTGCCGGCGTGGAACAGCGTCGGCGTGGTCGGGACGCCGGCGCGCACGCCGGCGCGGAAGTCGGCCGTGATCTGCGCGGCCACCGTCGCGTCGCGGCGATCGGCCTCGAAGCGCGCGAGATCGAGCCCGAGGCGCTCGGCGCGCGCCCACAGGTGCGGGTCCTCGAGCCGGCCCTGGTCGGCGAACAGCGCGTCGTGCATCTCCCAGAACGCGCCCTGGCGGCCGGCGGCTTCGGCGGCGCACGCCGCCGGGAACGCGCGCGGGTGCGAGCCGCGGACGGGGAAGTGGCGGAACGCGACGCGCACCGGCAGCTCGCCCAGCCGCAGCTCGAGCGCCGCGCAGAATGGGCATTCGTAGTCGCCGTAGACCACGACCGCCGGCGCGCCCTCCGGGCCGCGGACGTGGTCGGCCGGTCCCACGGGCGCGACGGGCGCGGAGGACAGGTCACCGCCCATGAGGGGAGGCTAGCGCCCCGCTGGCGGCGCACCGAGGGCGACGTCCGCATGGGCGGCCGCCGGCGGCGGCGTCACCGCTCGAGCTCCTCCAAGGCGTCGAAGAGCAGGTTGGCGCCCGGCAGGTCGCCCGGCGACGGCGCTTCGTAGCTCCAGCGCACCACCGCGTCGGGGCCGATCAGCACGAGCGCGCGCTGCGGGAACCCGCCGGGGTGCAGCACGCCGAACGCGCGGCAGGTCGCGCCCTTGGGCTCGAAGTCCGAGAGCTGCTCGATCTCCACGCCGAGCTTCTCCTTGAACGCCTGCTGCGACCAGACCGCATCGCAGGACACGCCGTAGAGCGAGGCGCCGCGCTCGGCGAGGTCGGCCCGCACCTCGTTGTAGAGGCTCAGCTGGTCGGTGCAGACCGGAGAGAACGCGAACGGGTAGAAGACCAGGACCGTGATCGCGCCCTCCAGGTCAGCACGCGTGAACGGGTCGCCCCCGGAGGTCGCGAGCGAGAAGTCAGGCGCCGGCTGCCGCGCGGCGACGACGGGCACCCGGCGTGCTACCGGCGCAGGCCGAGCTCGCGGATCAGCGAGCGATACCCGTCTAGGTTCTTCTTCTGGAGGTAGTTCAGGAAGCGGCGGCGACGGCCGACCAGCATGAGCAGCCCGCGGCGCGAGTGGTGATCGTGCTTGTGCTCGCGCAGGTGCTCGGTGAGGTGGTTGATGCGGCGCGTCAGCAACGCGATCTGGACCTCGGTGGCCCCGGTGTCGCGCTCGTCGCTCCCGAACTTGGCCGTGATCTCGGCCTTTTCCTCAGTGGTCATCGTCATCTGCGACGAGGCAGGGTAGCAGGACCCCGGACGCAGTCGCGCCCCGCGGCCTTGGCGTTGTAGAGCGCCGTATCGGCCCGCTGGACGAGCTCGTCGGGGTCCTCTGAGTCCTGCAGGACCGCCCATCCGACGCTCGCCGTGACGGGCACCGGACCACCCGCTCCGGCGACCGCCGCGCGCAGGCGCTCCGCCGCCCGCGCGGCCGCGTCCTCGTCGGCGTCGGGCAGCAGCGCCAGGAACTCCTCGCCTCCGAGCCGCCCGAGCACGTCCTCGGCGCGCAGCGCCCGCGCCAGGGCGTCACCCGCGGCGACGAGCGCCCGGTCGCCGACGTCGTGCCCGTGGCGGTCGTTGACGGCCTTGAACGCGTCGAGGTCGACCATGGCGACGGCCAGCGGGCGCCCGTGACGGCGGGCCGCGCTCGCCAGCGCGGCCAGCTGGGTGGACAGGAAGCGGCGGTTGTACAGGCGCGTGAGCGGATCCTGGAACACGTGGTTCTCCAGCCGCCGGGTCTGGTCGACGAGCTCCTCCTGGAGGCTCTTCATGCGCCCGGCCGACTGCACCCGGGCGAGCAGCTCGGTCGCGCGCACCGGCTCGACGAGGAGGTCCTGCACGCCGCGCGCCAGCTGGTCGCGGGCGGTGTCGAGGGAGAGCTCGGCCGCGACGATGGCCACGATCGCGGTACGGAAGATCTCGAGGTCGGACTTGATCGCGTCGACCAGCGCCAGGCGGTCGCGCTCGCACAGCGCGTGCGACGCCACGAGCACGTCGGGCCGGCGCTCACGGCACAGCGCGAGCGCCTGCGCGGCGCCGCCCGCGTCCAGGACGTCGTGGCCGGCGGCGCGCAGCGTCTGCCCCAGCCGGCGCCGGGTGGCGGAGGACGCGTCGGCGATTACGACCAGCACGCCGATCACGCTACCCGAGGACGGCCGCTGCGACGCTCGGGGCCAGACCCCATCAGGCGGCGAAGGCGCGCGTGTCGTCGACGTCGCGGGCCATCTGCTCGATCAGCTCGTCGACGGACTCGAAGCGCAGCTCGCCGCGTAGGCGCGCCAGGAACGCCAGCCGCAGCTCGCGTCCGTAGAGGTCGCCGTCGAAGTCGAGCAGGAACGCCTCGACGAGCAGCCCGCGCCCGGTCACGAACGTCGGGCGCACGCCGACGTTGGTCGCGGCCGGCCACGACCGCCGCTCCCCGTCGAGCTTGACGGCCGCCCGGCATGCGTAGACGCCGTGGCCGGGGTAGACGAGCCCGGGCTCGGGCACGAGGTTCGCCGTCGGGAAGCCGAGCGTGCGTCCGCGCTCGTCTCCGTGGGCGACCGGGCCGCGCACCTGGAACGGCGCACCCAGGCACGCCCCGGCCCGCTCCACCTCGCCCGCCTCGATCAGCTCGCGGATGCGGCTGGAGGAGATGGCCTCGCCATCGTCTCCGACCAACTCGACCACCCGCGTGCGGAACGCGTCCTGCGCGCGCAGCAGCGCGACGTCGCCCCGAGCGCGGTGGCCGAAGCGGAAGTTCTCGCCCACGCTGACCTGCTCGGCGCCAAGCGCGCGGACGAGCACGTCGTCGACGAACGCCTGCGGCGACTGGCGCGCGAAGTCGCCGTCGAACGGGATCACGACGAGCTCGCGCACGCCCAGCCCGGCGATCAGGTCGGCCTTGGTGCCCAGCGAGGTGATGAGCTTCGGCGCCTGGTCCGGCGAGACGACCCTGCGCGGGTGCGGCTCGAACGTGACCACGGTGTCGGCGCCGCGCATCACCTCGCGGTGGCCGAGGTGCACGCCGTCGAACTCGCCGACCGCGACGTGGCGCGGCCGGAGCTCGGCATCGGGGAGCCAGGTGACCTGCATCAGCCGCGGAAGCCTACGACGGGCTTGAGCGTGCCGTCCCCACGCGGCTCGGCCAGCGCGATCAGCCCGTCCGCGTCGAGGAGGCGCACGGTCGCGCCCCCCGCACCGGGGACCGCCACGCCGTGGGCCGCCCGCCTGGCGTCGTCGCCGGTCAGCTCGACGCCCGGCAGGAAGCCGAGCGCCTCATCGAGCGCGACGAACCGGCCGGCGTCGGCGACGTCGAACACCCCGATCCGGGTGCGGCGCAGCTCGAGGCAGTAGGCGTCGCCCAGGTCGGCGACCAGCGAGCGCACGTAGGTGCCCGAGCCGCACTCGATCGCGAACGCGGCGCGCTCGCCGTCGCGCCACAGCAGCTCGAAGCGGTGCACGTCGACCTCGCGCTCGGGCAGCTCGACCGTCTCCCCCGCCCGCGCCAGCGCGTAGGCGCGCTTCCCGCCGACGTGCACCGCGGAGTACGCCGGCGGGGGGGGCCGGGTACGGGCGGGCGGTAGCGCGAACGGCTCCTATTCTACACGACCCGACGCGATCTCGCCGTCGATATCGCAGGTGG
>JBPCNM010000330.1:0-6539 GCA_051001255.1 Solirubrobacteraceae bacterium | reverse complement strand
CGCGGGCGGCGACATCCTCGCCTCACCCCTCCAGGGCAATGTCTTCAGGGTGCTGGTCGAGCAGGGCGCCACCGTCGAGGAGGGCGCGCTGGTCTGCATCGTCGAGGCGATGAAGATGGAGAACGAGATCGCCGCCCACAAGGCGGGCGTGATCGCCGAGCTCCCGATCTCCGAGGGCGCCGCAGTCAGCGCGGGCGACACGCTCGCGGTGATCAAGTCGCCCGCGTAGGGGGCGAGCCCAGCCGCTCGCCGACATAAGCACAATATGTGTGCTTATCTCGACGAGCGAGTGCTGGACCGCCGGATCGCGGCGCTCGCCGACCGCTTTCACGGGGTCGTGGACGTCGGGCAGCTGTATGAGCTCGGAGCGTCGCGCCGCCAGATCGGGCATCGACTCGACACGGGACGGCTCATCCGCCTTCATCGCGGGGTCTATGCCGTCGGGCACCGCCGCCTCACGACGGAGGGGTGGTGGCTCGCCGCGGTGCGCGCGCTGGGGCCCGGAGCCGTGTTGAGCCACCGGGATGCCGCCGCGCTGTGGGACCTGCGGCCCACGCCGTCGGGCCACATCCACATCACGGTGCCGCCAGGCGGGCGGGCCAAGCGGAAGGGCATCGTCGTGCACCGCACGGTCGAGCTCCCGGCCGGCCACGTCACCACGCGCACCGGGATCCCCGTCACCACGCCCGCGCGGACGCTCGCCGACCTCGCCGGAGCCGTCAGCCGCCCGCAACTCGCCCGCGCGATCGAAGCGGCCGAAGCCCAACGCCTGCTCGACGTTTCCTCGATGCTCGCCGTCAGCGCCGGCCGCCCGGGGGCGCCGGTGTTGAAGGAGCTGCTCAGCCAGGAGACCGCCCACACCCGCAGCGACTTCGAAGCGGCGTTCCTGGACCTCTGCGACCGCCACGGCCTGCCACGGCCGCGCATGAACACGACCGTGCACGGCTACGAGGTCGACGCGTTCTGGCCCGACCGCGGCCTGGTCGTCGAGCTCGACTCGTACCGGTTCCACGGCACCCGAACCGCCTTCGAGCGCGACAAGGAGCGCGACGCCGAATTGCACGCGCACGGCCTCGAGACCCTCCGCTTTACCTACAGGCAGGTCACGACCCGCCCGCGCTGGGTTGCGACGAGACTCGCTCCACGTTCGCAGCATGGATCTTCCGCATCGCGCCGTTCCTCCGCGCCGGGGGCAGCGCGGCCTCCGCCCCGCGCTCCACCAGCGAGGACAGGTACGCCCGATCCTCGCCCAGGATCGCGCCCGCCCGCGCGGCGTCCAGCACTGCCCCGTGCCCGGGCACCACGCACCCGGCCTGCTCCACCAGCGGCTCCAGCCGCGCCAGCGTCGCCAGGTACGCCGACACGGATCCACCGCGCGAGATCCACGGGATCTCCACCGGCGACAGGTAGTCGCCGCAGATCAGCACCGAGGCCCACGGCACCCAGAGCGCCATCCCGTCGACGGTGTGCCCGTCGGCCGGGTGCAGCTCGAGCTCGCGCTCGCCGACCGCGCAGTGCCCGGGCACCGGCAGCGCCTGCGCCCCGGGGAGCGAGAGCGGAGCTGGCCGCTCGACGTAGTGCTCCTCGTCGAAGTCGCGCAGCTCCCGCTGCGCGGCGCCCGGCTCGTTGCGCAGCCGCGCTGCGCTGGACTCCGCCAGCCCCAGCGGCGCGTCGGGGAACGCATACCGGCCCAGCAGGTGGTCCCAGTCGGCGTGCGTCGCCAGGCAGCCGACGACGCGGAACTCCGCCTGCGCGGCGATCGCCGGCAGCAGCGCGAGCTCGTCGGGCAGCACAGGCGAGTCGACCATGAAGGCCTCGCCGTCGGACTTCACCAGCGTGCCGGTCGTCTGCCAGAACCGCGAGGTGACGACGAAGACGTCGGGGTGGAGCCCGACGGCCTTCACGGCGTCAGGCGGCGCCCAGCAGCTTGGCCGCCTCGAGGAGGTTCTTGACCTCCGCGGTCGGCTTCTTCTGGCTCGGCTCCAGCGTCTCCTTGGACCGGTTGACCCAGATCACGGGGACCCTGGCCGCCAGGCACGGCTCGACATCGTAGTGGTAGCTGGACCCGACGTGGACCCAGCCCTTCTTGCCGCCGATCCGGCGCTCCGCCTCCTTGAAGTGGGCGGCGTCGGGCTTGTAGGAGCGCACCTGCTGCGCGGTGACGACGAGGTCGAAGTCGGCCTTGAAGTGCCGGCGGGTCTCGCCCAGCAGCTTGTCGTCGACGTTGGAGATCAGCCCGATCTCGAACTTCTTGGAGAAGCGGTCGAGCTGCGTGTTGGTCTCCTTGAACGGCGGCCAGCGCTTGACCGAGTCCGGCAGGAAGCCGGAGCGCGACGGCTCGAGCGGCCACCCGAGCTGCTTGGAGATCTGGACGGCGGTACGGCGCAGGACCTCGGCGTAGAGCTCGTAGGAGCCGCTCTTGATCTCCTGCTGGGTCTGGTGGAAGAGCGGGATCAGCTCGTCGCGCGAGAGCGTGTACCCGTCCTTCTCGGCTTCCTTGGAGAAGGCGTCGTAGGCGCCGGTCTCCCAATCGATGAGCGTGCCGTAGACGTCGAACGTGACGTAGGTGACTTCCTTGGGGAGCGGCATAGGCGACGCAGCATTGTGACAGCGCTCCCGCAGCGGCGCTCCCGCGCGACCGTTGGCTAGAGTCAGCGCCGCCTATGGACCTCCTCGAATACCAGGGCAAGCAGCTCTTCGCCCGCCACGGCGTCCCCGTGCCGAAGGGCGCCCCCGCCACCACCGTCGAGCAGGCGGTCGCCGCCGCCGACGAGCTCGGCTATCCCTGCGCCGTCAAGGCGCAGGTCCTGATCGGCGGCCGCGGGAAGGCCGGCGGCATCAAGCTGGCCGCGGACCGCAAGGAGGCCGAGGAGCACGCCCGCGCGATCCTCGGCATGGACATCCGCGGCTTCACCGTGCACGAGGTGTGGGTGGAGGAGGCGTCGGACATCGCCGCCGAGTACTACGCCTCGATCGTCTTCGACCGCGCGGCGAAGAAGCCGCTGGTGATGCTCTCGACCCAGGGCGGCATGGACATCGAGGAGGTCGCCGAGCGCGACCCGGAAGCGATCGCGAAGCTCCACGTCGATCCGCTGCTCGGCTTCCAGGACTTCCACGCGCGCCGCCTGGCGTTCGGCGCGGGCGTCGACGGCGACGTGATCCGCGGCGTCGGCGCCCTGCTGACCAGGCTCTACGACGCGTTCGTCTCCGAGGAGGCGATGCTGGTGGAGGTCAACCCGATGATCGTCACCGGCGACCGCTCGGTCACCGCGCTCGACGCCAAGGTGACGCTCGACGACAACGCGCTGTTCCGCCACGCGGCCAACGCGGAGCTGCGCGACGTCTCGGGCGAGGACCCCCAGGAGCGGATGGCGCGCGAGCGCGGCCTGACCTACGTCAAGCTCGACGGCGACGTCGGCATCCTCGGCAACGGCGCCGGGCTCGTGATGAGCACGCTCGACGTCGTCGCCCAGGCGGGCGGCTCGCCGGCCAACTTCCTCGACGCCGGCGGCGGTGCCAAGGCCGAGGAGATCACCAGCGCCGTCGAGGTGATCCTCTCCAACGAGGCCGTCACCGCCGTCCTCTTCAACATCTTCGGCGGCATCACCCGCTGCGACGAGGTGGCCAAGGGCCTGATCGAGGCCTTCGCCCAGATCGAGCCCGACGTGCCGTTCGTGGTGCGCCTCGACGGGACGAACGACGAGGAGGGCCGGGCATTGCTCGCCGCGGCCGCGCTCCCGAACGTATACGCGGAAGCCACCATGCTCGGCGCCGCCAAGAAGGTCGTGGAGCTCGCGAGCCAAGCGGTGACGAGCCACGACGGAGTCGGCGGCTCGGGTGCGGGCCGGGGAAGCGAGGCAGAATGAGCATCTTCGTCGGCACCGACACGAAGCTCTGCGTCTCTGGCATCACCGGGCGCGAGGGCACGTTCCACACGCTCAACAATCGCTCCTACGGGACGCAGGTCGTCTCCGGCGTCACTCCCGGGAAGGGCGGCCAGGACGTCGAGGGCATCCCGGTCTTCAACACGTTCGAAGACGCCGTCGAGCAGACCGGCGCGAACACGGCGATGATCTTCGTTCCGCCGCGCTTCGCCGCCGACTCGATCCTCGAGGCGCAGGACGCCGGCATCGCGCTGATCGTCGCCATCACCGAGGGCATCCCCGCCCACGACGAGCTGCGCGTGTACAACCACCTCGAGCGCAACGAGCACGTGCGCCTGGTCGGCCCCAACTGCCCCGGCATCCTCTCGCCGGGCAAGGCCAACGTCGGGATCATCCCGGCCGCCTTCTTCAGGGAGGGCAACGTCGGCGTCGTCTCGCGCTCGGGCACCTTGACCTACCAGATCGGCAACGAGCTGGCCCAGCGCGGGTTCGGCAACTCGAGCATCGTGGGCATCGGCGGCGACCCGGTCCCGGGCACCAGCTTCATCGACGTGCTCGCCGCGTTCGAATCCGATCCGGAGACGGAGCTGATCGTGATGGCCGGCGAGATCGGCGGCTCGGCCGAGGAGGAGGCCGCCGACTACATCGCCGAGCACGTCTCCAAGCCGGTCGTCGCCTACATCGCGGGCTTCACGGCACCGCCCGGCAAGACGATGGGCCACGCGGGCGCGATCGTCTCCGGCACGTCCGGCACGGCGCGGGCCAAGCAGGAGGCGCTGGAGGCCCGCGGCGTCCGCGTGGGCCAGACGCCGACCGAGGTCGCCGAGATCGCCGCGGAGATCGCGGGCAGCCTCACCCGCTAACGCCGGCGACGCGAACGTCCGGGAGTACCCCCTATGGCCCGGACTGACGGACGTTCGCGCATGCGGGGCGTCCGCAGCGCGGTAGCCTGCCGGCATGTCCACGATCTCCTTCGCCCGGGGCGCGCCGTCGCTCGACATCGTCGACGTCGAGGGGCTGCGCGAGGCCGCACGGCGGGCGTTCGACGACGATCCGGGCGGGACGGTCGGGTACGGGACGTCGGTGGGCTACGTGCCGCTGCGCGAGTGGATCGCCGAGCAGCACGGCGTCGCCGCCGAACAGGTGCTCGTCACGAACGGCTCGATGCAGGCCGACGCATTCCTATTCCAGCTGATGGTCGGCCCCGGCGACCCGGTGATCGTCGAGTCGCCGACGTACGACCGCACGCTGCTGAACCTGCGCAACCGCGAGGCGGACGTGCGCATGGTCGAGCTGGAGACCGACGGGATCGACACGGCCGCACTGCGCTCGCTGCTCGAGGGCGGCGTGAAGCCCAAGCTCGCGCACATCATCCCCAACTTCCAGAACCCTGCCGGCTACACGCTCAACGCGGACAAGCGCGCGGACCTGCTGCGACTGGCCGCCGAGCACGACTTCACGATCTTCGAGGACGACCCGTACATCGCGATCCGGTTCGAGGGCGAGTCGCTGCCGACGATGCTCTCGCAGGACGACGCGGGCAAGGTCGTCTACGCGTCATCGTTCTCCAAGACGGTCTGCCCCGGCATCCGCGTCGGCTATCTGGTCGGGCCGCAGGCGGTGATCAAGCAGATCCAGGGGATCGCGACGAACACCTACATCTCGCCCAACATGGTCGCCCAGTCGATCGTCAACCAGTTCGCCCGCTCAGGGCGGATGGACGGCGCGATCGCCACGGTCAAGAACGCGCTGCGCGATCGCCGCGACGCCCTGGTGGCGGCGCTCGAGCGCGAGTTGCCCGAGGCCCGGTTCTCTCCCCCGTCCGGCGGCTACTTCATGTGGGTGGAACTCCCCGAAGGCACGAGCGTGGCCGAGCTGGAGACCGCCGCCTCCGAACGCGGCGTGGTGTTCGTCAAGGGCACCGACTTCCTGCTGGAGGGAGGCGAGAACACGCTGCGCCTCGCCTACTCCGGGGTGACGCCCGAGGAGATCGACGAGGGCGTCACGCGGCTCGCGCAAGCGGCGCGCTCGCTGGGTGTCGCCGCCTGAGCACCATCGGTACGGACGGGCCCGCTCGCAGTACGGCGAGCTCTTCCTCCCCGGCGGGGACGGCCCGTTCCCGGTCGCCGTCGTGCTGCACGGCGGCTTCTGGCGCGTGCAGTACGGCCGCAAGCTGATGCACCCCCTGTGCGCCGACCTCGTCGCGCGCGGCTGGGCGGCGTGGAACGTGGAGTACCGCCGCCTGGGCCGGCTCTCGGGCGGCGGCTTCCCGCGCACCCTGGACGACGTCGCGGCCGCGGTGGACCACCTGGCCGACCTGCGGTCCCACGCTCTCAGCGCGACCGGCGACGGCGTGCGCGGGGCAAAGCCGCCGGCGCGTGGCGAACCCAAAGCGGGTCAGACCCTCTTCAGGTTGGAGCGCGTCGTGGCGATCGGGCACTCCGCCGGCGGGCATCTCGCGGCCTGGCTCGCGACGCGGGAGGCGCCGCGGGTCGCGGTGAGCGGCGTGGCCGCGCAGGCCGGGGTGGTCGAGCCGGAGAACGCGCTGTGGCAGGCGGTGACCACTTGGCTGGCACGAGCCGGCGACGCGCGGAGCGGACGGTGACGACGTGGCCGGCACGGAGCCAACGACCCGCGGAGCGGACGGTGACCGCG
>JBPCNM010000329.1:0-2827 GCA_051001255.1 Solirubrobacteraceae bacterium | reverse complement strand
CGATGCCGGCGCCGGGCGCCGCGGCGGGGACCGTCGCGAGCGCGGCGAACGCAGCCAGCGCCGCCAGGGGGGTCCGAGCCTTCACTCCGAGCAGGGTAGAGCGCCGCCGCCGCCGTGTATGCACATGAGCGCCGTACGGGCGCTTATGTGCATACACGACGCGTCACCGGCGTCTGCCTAGCGGAGCGCCGTCTCCGCCCGCGCCGCCCGCACGAGCGCGGGCGCGGGGCGATAGCGCTCCTCGCGGTACTCCTCGCCCAGCGCCGTCAGGGCGGCGAGCACGGCGCCCGGCCCGATCAGGTCGCCCCACGCCAGCGGCCCGCGCGGGTGGTTGAGGCCGAGCTCCATCCCCGTGTCGATGTCGGCGGCGCTGCCGACGCCCTCGCCGAGCGCGAAGCAGGCCTCGTTCACCAGCGCCGCGAGCAGGCGGCCGCTCACCAGGCCCGGCCCGTCGCCCACCCACTCGGCGCGCCGGCCGAGGGTGGCGAAGAAGCGCTCCGCCGCGGCTACGGCGGCCGGCGCGGTGGTGGCCGTCCGGGTCAGCTCCACCAGCCCCCCGTCGAGCACCGGCGCGGGCAGGTAGAAGCCGGCCGCCGTGCCGCCCGGGTCCTGCGCGGAGAGCGGCGCGCCGTCGCACAGCAGCAGCTGCGGGCCGCCCTGCAGCGGCGGGTCCTCCTCCGTCGCGCCGCAGTCGAGGATCAGGAACGGGACCTCGCCGTCGGCCTCGAGCGGCGGCGCGGCGCCCCAGCCCGCCTCCACGGCGGCCGCCAGCAGCCAATCGGCCAGCTCGGACTCCCCGGCCACGACGATCAGCCCTTCGTCGGGCGGACCGGGTCGCTGCGGCGGCTCCGGGTCGGCCGGGCGGCCTGGGGGATAGGGGTACCAGCCGTGGCCCGACTTGCGCCCGAGCCGCCCGCTCGCGGCCATCCGCGCGGCCAGCGGCGACGGGCGCCAGCGCGGCTCGCCGTGCGACTGCTCGTAGAAGGAGCGCGAGATCGCGTAGCCGACGTCGATCCCGACGAGGTCCATCAGCTCGAACGGGCCCATGCGGAACCCGGCCGCGCGGCGGCAGATCCGGTCGACCTGCTCGGGCGTCGCGAGGCGCTCCTGCACGATCCGCAGCGCCTCGAGCGAGAACGGCCGGTTGCAGCGGTTGACGATGAAGCCGGGGCCGTCGGCGGCGGCGATCACGTGCTTGCCCATCGCCTCGCCCACCGCCCGGGCGCGGGCAAGCGCGGCCTCCGAGCTCGCCTCGCCCGCCACCAGCTCGACCAGGCGCATCTTCGGCACGGGATTGAAGAAGTGCAGCCCGACGACGCGCTCGGGCCCGGGCACCCCGGCGGCGATCTCGGTCACCAGCAGCGACGACGTGTTCGTCGCCAGCACGGCGTCCGGCGCGACCATCTCGGCCAGAGCGCAGAACAGCGCGCGCTTGACTTCGAGCCCTTCGGGCGCCGCCTCGATCACGACGTCGCACGGAGCGAGGTCGGCCGGGGTGGCGGCCCACTGCACGCCGTCGACCCGCCCCTCCGCCGCGGGATCGGGGTCGTGCAGCAGCACGTTGAGCCCGGCGTCGCGCGCCGTGGCGGCGATGCCGGCGCCCATCGTCCCGGCGCCGGCGATCCCGAGGCAGCGCGTCACGTCAGCGCGTTGATGCCGGTCTCGGCGCGGCCGATGATGAGCTTCTGGATCTGCGACGTGCCTTCGTAGAGCGTCGTCACGCGCACGTCGCGGTAGTAGCGCTCGACCGGGTGGTCGTCCACGTAGCCCGCCCCGCCGTGAACCTGGATGGCCAGGTGCGAGCAGGTCTGCGCGGCCTCGGTGGCGTAGAGCTTGGCGATCGAGGTCTCGGTCGTCGACGGCTTGCCCTGGTCCTTGACCCAGCCCGCGCGGAACACGAGCAGCCGCGCGGCGTCGGTGAGCACGCGCTGCTCGGCGATCATCGCCTGCACGAGCTGGAAGGCGGCGATCGGACGGCCGAACTGCTCGCGCTCCTTGGAGTAGGCGACCGAGGCGTCCAGCGACCCCTGGCAGACGCCGACGCAGCCCGCGGCGACCGAGTAGCGGCCGGAGTCCAGCGCGCTCATCGCGACCTTGAAGCCGTCGCCGATCTGGCCCATCAGCGCACTGTCGGGAACCTCGATGTCGTCGAGCGAGAGCGACGCCGTGTCGGAGCCGTGCAGGCCCATCTTGCCGTGGATCTCCTGGTGGCCGAACCCGGCGGCGTCGGTCTCGACCAAGAAGCAGGCGAGCCCGCGACTCCCCTTGTCCGGATCGGTCTGGGCGAAGATCAGCGCGAGCTTCGCGTGGTTGCCGAGCGAGATCCACATCTTGGTGCCGCTGATGCTCCAACCTCCGTCGATCTTCTTCGCGCGCGTCTTCTGATTGGAGGCGTCCGAGCCGGTGTCGGGCTCGGTCAGCCCGAAGCAGCCGAGCCACTCGCCCGAGCAGAGCCTCGGGAGGTAGGCCTGCTTCTGCTCCTCGGTGCCCCAGCGCACGATCGAGGAGCACACGAGCGACGTCTGCACGGAGACGACGGTGCGCATGGCCGAGCAGCCGCGCCCGATCTCCTCGGCGATGATCGCGTAGGACTGGTAGTCCAGGCCCGCGCCGCCGTACTCGCGCGGGACGATCGCGCCGAGGTAGCCCTGGTCGGCGATCTTGCCCACCAGCTCGGTGTCGAAGTGGTGGTTGCGATCGTTCTCCCGCGCGCGCGGGACGATCTCCTTGTCGGTGAAGGCCCGGGCGGTCTCCCGGATCAGCTGCTGCTCGTCGGTCAGGGCGAAGTCCATGCCCGTACCTTATGCGGGTGGCCCGCATCCTGATC
>JBPCNM010000328.1:0-3413 GCA_051001255.1 Solirubrobacteraceae bacterium | reverse complement strand
CCGCACCTAGAGTCTCAAGGGCTCCGCTTTCTCCCGGGCTGTAGCACGCTGGCGCCGTGGCCGGCCTGGTGCTCCGGCGTGCCGGCATCCCTTTCAGCGCGATGGGGATGGCGCTGACGATCGCGATCGGCGGGCTGATCCTCGCGTTCACGACCAAGGCCGCGGGCGTGCTCGGCGACGCACGCTTCTATGCCGCCGCGCTGGCGGCGGTGGCGGTGGCCAACCTCGCCCTCGCCGCGTGGCCGTCATCGAATCGTCACAGCGGCGAGGGACACTCCCGCAGAACGCGGGCGAAGAAGGGAGTGGCATGACGGACGAAGCACATGACGCGCGCGCGCACGGCCTGCTGCCGGACGCCGGTCTGCTGGCGCGCGGGCTGGCCGCGCTGCGGATCTTCTTCGGCGTGATCCTGTTCGCGAACGGCGTTGCGAAGCTGTTCGAGTTCCGCACGATCGAGATCGGACCGTGGAAGACGTTCCTCATCAACAAGGAGGGCGCCCGGAACGTCCTCGAGTTGGAGGTCAACGAGCGTGGTGGCGACGGCACCGAGGTTCCCTTGCTCAAGTCGATCGTCAACGACGTGATGCTGCCGAACTGGGACGTCGTCCAGTGGCTCATCACGGCCGTCGAGTTGGGGGCGGGGCTCGCGCTCATCCTCGGCCTCGCCAGCCGCCTCGCCGCCCTCGTGGACCTCGCCCAGCAGCTCTTCCTGCAGTTGGTGTACCTGTCGAGCAGCCGCTGGATGTTCGAGCAGCCGCACGAGTGGGTGCCGCTCGTCATCCTCGCGCTGGTGCCGGCCGGCCGGGTCTGGGGCCTCGATGCCCGGCTGTGGCTGCGGACAAGGCGATGGCCGTTCTAGGTGCAGCGGAAGGCGGCGAGCGCCGCTGTCCGGTCGCGTTCGGGGTCGTCCAGCGTTGCACGGATCACCGCGAGAGTGGTGACCAGCGGCAGCGGCTCCGACGCTACCTGCATGCCCGGGTCGGCGATGCCCACGGGATGCCACCAGGCGCCGTCGCCGGCGAGCGTCGGCTCGGGCCAGAGCCCGTCGATGCTCAGCTCCATGCCGTGGTCGGCGAAGCCCGTGCGCGCCACCGGTCGCACAAGCCGGTCGCCGGGCGGGACGCCATCGGCGTTCAGGCGCGCGTGCAGGCCGGTCTCCTCGGCGGCGTCGGCGGCGTCGATGGTGGCGGCGACGCGGACCCGGAAGCCGAGCTCGCGGAGCAGCGCGATGCCGGCCCGGGCGCGGTCGAACGTCCCGGCGCCGCGGTGGCGATCGTGCAGCGCCGGCGTGCCGGAGTCGAGCGACACCTGCATCGTCACCCGGTCGCGGTCGAGCCCTTCGAGCATGCGCCGGCGCGAGCCGCGGCTGAACACCATCGCGTTGGTCAGGATCGTCACGGGCATGAAGCGCGTAACGCCGGCGACGATCTCCGGCAGCTCGGGGGAGAGGAACGGCTCACCGCCGGTGAGCAGCAGGTCACGACCGCCGAGGCCGGCGAACTCCTCCACCGCGCGGCGCGCCACCTTTACGCTGAGCCGTCGCGCCGGCGCTCGCGGCGAGGAGGCCGCGCAGCAGTAGTCGCATGCCAGGTTGCAGTCGAAGTTCGTGTAGAGCCAGAGCCGGGAACCAAGCGCCGGCAGGGTTGGCTCGGCGACCGTCACCCCACACAGCTTACGGTGCCCGATGTGAACGGGCGCGATCACACGAGGAGGAGCTATGGCAGTTGAAGCGCCCGGTACCGAAGTTCCGGTCGAGGCGATCGCGTCGAGCGCGCCCGCCGTCGACCGTGATGGGAGGTTCCCCGAGGAGGGAATCACGGCGTTGCGCGAGTCGGGCCTGCTGGCCCTCTGCGTGCCGCCGGCCTTCGGCGGCCCGGGCGGCGGCGCCCTCGAGATGGTTCAGGTCGTCGAGGAGGTGGCCGGCGCGTGCGCCTCGACCGCGATGGTGTACGTGATGCACGTCGTCGGCGTGCAAACGCTCGCGGCCGGCACGGAGTCCGCCGAGGACGGCCCCAAGGTCGATGCGCTCACCGCGATCGCGGCAGGGCGGCACCTCACCACGCTCGTCTACTCCGAGCGTGGCTCGCGCGGCCACTTCTGGGCCCAGGTGTCCCGCGCCCGCCAGGACGGCGACGCGATCGTGCTCGACGCCGACAAGTCGTGGGCCACTTCCGC
Source organism: Solirubrobacteraceae bacterium (assembly GCA_051001255.1). Taxonomy (GTDB): domain Bacteria; phylum Actinomycetota; class Thermoleophilia; order Solirubrobacterales; family Solirubrobacteraceae; genus DASQMT01. The sequence goes on along the minus strand of JBPCNM010000328.1, from coordinate 1,238 downwards.
GGGCCGCGCCGACTCCTACGTGATGGCCTGCGGCGCTCCGGGTCAGGACGGTCCGCTCGACACCGACCTGCACCTGGTCGACGCGAGCGACCCGGCGATCACGATCCCGCACGTGTTCGACGGCCTCGGCTTGCGTGGCAACGCGTCCGCGCCGCTGGAGGTCCGCGGCCTCCGGCTCGCGCCCGAGCGGCGCCTCGGCCCGCCCGGCGGGGGCTTCAACCTGATGATGACGGCGACGCTCCCGTGGTTCGCGCTCGGGTCCGCGGCCTGCAGCGTCGGCATCGCGGGCGCCGCGCTGCGCGCCGCGGCCGATCACGCTACGCGCGCGCGCCTCGAGCACCTGGGCCAGACGCTCGCCGAGCTCCCGACCGTGCGGGCGCGGCTCGCCGGCGCCGCGATCCAGCACATGGAGGCGCGCGCCCTCGTACGCGAGGTGGCCGGCACCGTGGCGGCGGGCGATCCGACCGCGCAGCTCGGCGTCCTGGCCGTGAAGGCGTCCGCCGCGGAGATGGCGATCGAGGTCACGGAGGCCGCGATGCGGATCGGCGGCGGCGCCGCCTACTCGAAGGCGGGCGGTCTGGAGCGCCACCTGCGCGACGCGCGCGCGGCGTCGGTGATGGCGCCCAGCAGCGACGTGCTGCACGACTTCCTCGGCAAGGCCATGACCGGCCAGGAGCTGTTCTGAGCGATGGATGCGAACCGCTACCGCCTCGGCGCCGTCGTCTATCACCCCAAGGTGCGCCAGATCTGGGAGGAGTTCGGCGCCTGGTTCGGCGAGCAAGGGCTGCCGCTCGACGTTCACTACCACGACACCTACGAGGAGCAGGTGCGCGAGCTGCTCGACGGACGGATAGACGCGGCGTGGAACACGAACCTGGCCTACGTCCAGACGCTCGAGCGCACCGGCGGGAGATGCCGTGGCATCGCCATGCGCGACACCGACCGCGGCTGGACGAGCAAGCTCGTCGCGCTGACCGCGTCCGGCGTCGAGGGACTGGAGGACCTGCGCGGCGCGCGCGTCGGGTTCGGCGACGCCGATTCCCCGCAGGCACAGATCCTGCCCGTGCACGCGCTGCGGCTCGAGGGCTTCGACCCCGCAACGGATTGCCGTGCCGAGCGGCTGGACCGCGACGTCGGCAAGCACGGCGACACGGGCGGGGCTGAGCTGACCCAGCTCGCGCGCGTGCGCGCCGGAGAGCTCGACGCCTGCGTGGTCTCCAGCGTGACGCTGGCCGCCG
>JBPCNM010000327.1:0-6522 GCA_051001255.1 Solirubrobacteraceae bacterium | reverse complement strand
CGTGGAGCCGGGCCGGATCCGTCAGCTCGTCGGCGCCGCCGACGCGGAGTTCGAGGCGATGGAGATGCTGGGCGGCGAGTTTGCCAAGTTCTGAGGCCCCGATCCCCCTGTTCCGGGTCCTCCTCCCTCCTGAACAGGAGCTCATGCCGGCGCTGCGCGAGGTGCTGTACTCGGGCCAGATCTCGGAAGGACCGGGGGTGAAGGCGTTCGAGGCCGCCTTCGGCGAGTTCGTCGGTGTGCCGCACGTCTCCGCCTGCTCCTCCGGGACGGCGGCGCTGCACCTTGCGCTGCTCGTAGCTGGCGTCGGCGCCGGCGATGTCGTCTCCACGGCGATGACCGCAGAGCCGACCAACATGGCGATCCGCCACGCCGGGGCGTCCGTGCGCTGGGCGGACGTCGACCCGGCGAATGGGAACGTCACCGGCGCCAGCGTCGCGGCGGCCATGACGGAACGCACCAAGGCGATCATGGTCGTCCACTACGGCGGCGTACCCGTGCCGATCGACGACGTGCTCGACGTGGCGCGCGACCACGGCGTCCCGGTGGTCGAGGACGCCGCGCACGCGCTCGGGGCGCGCTACGCAGGCCGCCCGATCGGCACGCATTCGCGGTTCGTCGTCTTCTCCCTGCAGGCGATCAAGCACATGACCACGGTCGACGGCGGCGTTCTCTCCTGCCAGGATCCGGCCGACCTGCGCGACGCGCGGCTGCTGCGCTGGTTCGGAATCGACCGCGAGGTGCCCCGCACCGAGGTCGACGTGAACCGAGTCGGGTTCAAGTACCACATGAACGATGTCACGGCCACGATCGGATCGACGGCGCTGGGCCACGTCCGTCCCGCGATCGACCGCCACATCGCCAACGGCCGCTACTTCGACACGGCGCTCGCCGGCGTCGACGGGATCGAGGTCTGCCGCTGGCCCGAGCCAGCAGAGCCGTCGTACTGGTTCTACACGGCGCTCGTCGAGCGGCGCGAGGACTTCGTCGCCGCGCTGGGCGCACGCGGGATCGCCGCCGGGACCGTCCACCGGCGCAACGACCTGCACTCGGTGTTCGCCGACAGTGCGGTGAGCCTGCCGGGACTGGACGCATTCGCGGAGCGCTACGTGCATCTTCCGTGTGGATGGTGGGTGGACGACGCGGCGCGCGAGCGGATCATCGACGCCGTGGCTGCGGGCTGGTGACCGTGGCCGCGGCGATCCCGCTGCACAAGGTCAACGTCCCCGACGCGGCGCAGGCGGCCGTCGCAGAGATCCTCGCGAGTGGCTATGTCGCCGCCGGCGCGACGGTTCGCGAGTTCGAGGAGCGCCTCGGCCAGTGGCTGCCGGCCGAGCACGTCGTGACCGTCGGCGACTACTCGGCCGGGATCCAGCTCGCCCTCACGCTCGGGGGCGTGGGGCCCGGCGACCGGGTGATCGCGACGCCCGACGCGTGCCTGGGCACCAACATGCCGCTGCTGAACGTCGGTGCGACTCCGAGCTGGGTCGATCTCGACCCGGCCACGGGCAACATCGACCCTGAGGCGATCCGCCGTGCGATCACACCGCGCACGAAGGCGATCCTGTACGCACACTGGGGCGGCAGTCCCGCCGACATCGACGCGATCAACGCCATCGGCCGCGAGCACGGGCTGCTGGTCGTCGAGGACGCCAGCGAGGCGCTCGGGGCCGAGCACGCCGGCGCGCGGGTGGGCGCCCACGGCTCCGATGTGGTCGTTTTGTCCTTCGGCCCGGTACGTCACCTCACCACCGGCGAGGGCGCCGCGCTCGTCTTCGCCGACGCCGGGCGGGCGGAGGAGGCGCGCTGGCGCAAGCGCTACGGCATCCACCAGCCGAGCTTCCGGCGGCCGGACGGGGAGATCGACCCGGCGTCGGACATCCCCGCCGCCGGTTGGAACACGTACCTGAACAACATCGGCGCCGCGATCGGCCTGGCCGGGCTCGAGCGGATCGATGAGACGCTGCGCCGCCATCGCGAGAACGCGGAGTCCTACGACCGGGCGTTCGCCGGCAGCGACGACATCCTGCCGCTTGAGCAGCTGCCGGGTGACGTGCCGGCCTCGTGGGTCTACACGATCCGCTCCCGGCGCCGCGATGCGCTGCGCGCCGAGTTGCACGGGGCCGGCATCGCGGCCTCGACCATGCACCTGCGCAACGACCTGTACTCGGCGTTCGGCACGGGGCCGGCCGATCACCTGCTCGGCGTCCGGGAATTCGCCGCGACGCGGCTGTGCATCCCCTGCGGGTGGTGGGTCGGCGACGACGAACAGGAGCGGATCGCCGCGGCCGTCCTGGGCGGGCCCGCGAGCTAGATGCTGCGTCCGCTGAGCCCGGTCCAGGCGGATCGGCTCGACGCGGTTCGCGCACTGGCCGACGCTGTGTTCGTACAGCCCGACGGCCGTACACCGGGTGTCGCGCGGCGCTTCCCCGGGCTGCTCGAGCCCGGCGCCCCCGGCGAGGCCGTCGCGGTCGAGCAGGATGGCCGGATCGCAGGGGCGCTCGCGCTTCGACCGCTCGCGTTCCCCGGCCTCGAGCACGAGCGAACCGCGGCGATCGGCCTCGTCGCGGTGGAGCCTGACCGGCGCTCTCGCGGCGTCGGCGCCGAACTGCTGCGGATCGCACGCCGGCGGCTGGAGGAGCTTGGTGTCACGTCCGCGGTCCTGTGGGCGAGCCGGCACGAGCTGTACGAGCGAGCGGGCTGGCGGCTGCTCGACCACGGGGTGCGCGGCGAAGCCGAGGGGGCGCCCGGCGAAGGTAGGCCCGCCGGCATCGTGGTCGCTCCGCTCGACCGGCTCGATCCCCGTCCGCTCGCGGCGCTGCGGGCGCTCCACGACCCGGATGCGCTCGAGCGCCCGGCTGCGTGGTGGGGCGCGATCCCATTTCCCGGGGCGCAGGTGCACGCCGTACTCGCCGGCCACGCATCGGCGCCCGCCGGCTACGCGCTGTTCGGCGAGCGCGGCCAGGAGCGCTTCCTCATGGAGCTGGTCGGCGAGCCGGCGACGTTCGGGCCCCTCTGGTCGGCGGTCCGCGCCGGCTCGCAGCGTGTGACGGTGAACGACAGGCGCGGCGCCCCGTCGCAGTCATGGCTCGAGCGAGGGGGCGTGTCGTTCACCGACCAGCGGCTCGCGCTGTGGCTGTCGCTCGGCGGCGCGGCCGGCGGGCCATCCCCGGTGGGGCGCCACGTGCCGTGGTTCGACCGGATCTGACCCCATGATGGGTACCATGGGACCGCCGCCGAGTCGCCGGATGGCGGGTTGTCCCGCTTCTGTCGTCGACACCCGGAGGCTTGTGCGCGTCCTCTTCTTCATGCGTCATCACGGCTACGTGAGGAACTTCGAGTCCACGCTGGACCGGCTCGCCGCGCGTGGCCACGAGGTGCACCTCGCCTTCGACCAGCCCGTGGAGGGCGCCTACGGGCGGCCGACGCTCGCCTGCCTCCACGACCTCGCGGAGCGCCACCAGGGACTCACCTACGGCTTCGCGCCCAACTCCCCGCCGGACGCCCCGGAGGTCTTCGCGCGGCGCGTGCGCTCCGCGCTGGACTGGCTTCGCTACTTCGAGCCGGCGCTGGCCGGCGCGACCAAGGCGCGAGCGCGGGTGGCGAAACGGGCTCCCGTGCTCGTGCGCCGAGTCGTCTCCCGGTCTTCCGGGTGCCGGCCGGCCGGCCGGCGCGCGCTCGTCCGCGTGCTGCGGGCACTCGAGCGGGAGACACCGCTACGGCGCGATGACCTCGACTTCCTGACACGGCTGAAGCCCGACCTGGTCCTCGTCACCCCGCTGGTTGACGGCGGCGCACAGACCGGCTACGTCCGTGCGGCCAGGCGGCTCGGGATCCGCAGCGGGCTCTGCGTCTCGAGCTGGGACAACCTGACGAGCAAGGGCCTGATCCACGAGATCCCCGACCTGGTGACGATGTGGAACGCCCTCCAGCGCCGCGAGGCCATCGAGCTGCACGGCGTGCCGGACGGGCGCATCGCCGTCACCGGCGCGCAGTCCTTCGACCAATGGTTCCGGTTCGCCGCGAGCACGAGCCGCGATGAGTTCTGCGCTGCCTGCGGATTGGACCCGGAGCGGCCGTTCCTGCTCTACATGTGCTCGTCGGGGTTCATCAGCGGCGACGAGGCCGACCACGTCGAGCGCTGGATCGCCTGGCTGCGCGCACGGCCCGAGCGCGAGCTGCGTGAGGTCGGTGTCCTCGTGCGTCCGCATCCGGTGAACGCCGGGGTATGGAGAGGGCGCGACCTCGCGCACCACGGGCAGGCCGCGCTGTGGCGGCTCGAGGACACCGAGCCCGCGACACAGCCGGCGAAGGAGGAGTACTTCGACAGCGTGCACCACGCCTCGGCGGTGCTCGGGCTCAACAGCACCTCGCTGGTCGAGAGCGCGGCGATCGGGCGCCCGGTGCTGACCCTGCTCACGCCGGAGTACGCCGCCTCGCAGGAGGGCACGGCGCACTTCGGTGTGATCGCGGGGGAGGACGGCATGCTCATCGTCGCGCGGACGATGGAGCAGCACGCCGCCCAGCTACTGGCGGCGCTCCGCGACCCCGATCTCGACGGAGAGCGGCGACGCCGCTTCGTAGAGGGCTTCGTCCGCCCTCACGGGCTCGACGTCGAGGCGACGGGCGTGCTCGTGACGGAGATCGAGCGGGCGGCCGCTGCGCCGCCGCCGCTGCCCGCACGGCCGTCTCTGGGGTCAACGGCGATCCGGGCGGCGCTCGCGCCGGTGGTACGGATCCCGACGGGCAAGGAGTGGGCCCGGACCCAGAAGCGGGTGCGCAGGCGCGTGCGCCGGGTGCGCAGGCGCGTGCGCCGGCGGCGGCATGCGCTCGCCCACGGTGTTGCGGCGCTCGCGGACCGTGTCGCACACGGTCTCTCGCGCTCCTAGAGCGGCAGCACGCTCACGGCAGCCGGCAGACCAGGACGTCGATCGCCTTTGCGCGCGACTCCTCGAGCAGGTCGCCGATAGCCTCGAGCGGCCGAAAGGCGCTGCGCTCACCGCTCTTGCCGAGGTCGCGCATCTTCGCCACATGGGTGTAGTGCGGGGCCAGGGTCGGCAGCAGCTGGTCCGCGCGCCCCGCCGCTTCGAGCACCGGCGGGTTGAGCTCCATCACGACCGGCACCGAACGCTCGAGCAGCGAGCGCCCGCCCATCAGCGCGTGGATCTCGTAGCCCTCGATGTCCATCCACAGCAGCGACGCGGCGTCCGCGTCGAGCTGCCCGCGGTCGACCATGCCGTCGAAGCTGAGGGTCGGCACCTCGACGGTGCCGATGGCCCGCACCTCGCCGCCGGACAGGCTGTGCGCGCCGGAGTTGCGTGAGCTGACCTGCAGCACGGCGGTGCCATCGGTATCCGAGATCGCCGCCTGGATCGTCTCGATGCGGTCCTCGACGCCGTTGAGGATCGCGTTCATGCGCAGGACCTTGAAGTTCTCGGGCTCCGGCTCGAACGCGAGCACGCGCTCGAAGCCGTGGCGGTGGATCGCCTCGACCGCGCCGGTGCCGATGTTCGCTCCGATCTCGAGCAGGATGCGCCGCCCGCGGTCGGGCCCCACGCGCTCGAGCGTCTGTTGTACGCGTGCCAGCATCCGGATCTCGCGCCGCTGCTGCTTGATGAACAGCTGGGCGGAGAACGGGTCGTGCGTGCTAAGGAAGCGTCGATCTCTATCGTCGGGGGTTGATGGTGTAGTTCCACTCCGGGTGGAAGGGATGCCCGGCGAGGTCGACGGCGTTGAGCTCGGCGTCGCTGACGCGGAGCTTGTCGGGGTAGTCGCGCTCGTCGAGTTGGGCGTAGACCTCGAGGCCGGCGCTCGAGGTCGTGGCGGCGATGAGGTTGACGATGACTTGCACCGAGACGAGCGGCCGGGCGCGCCAGTTGCGGCTGATGAAGCTGAACAGGCGGTGCTCGATTTTGTTCCACTTGCTCGTGCCGGGCGGGAGATGGCAGACGGTGATCTGCAGGCCGGTGTGATCGGCGAGGCGTTGCAGCTCGGTCTTCCACAACCTCGTGCGGTTGCCGTTTGAGCCGCCGCAGTCGGCAGTGATCGTCAACGTCGTCGCGTCCGGGTAGCGCACCGACCCCAAGTGCTCCCACCAGCCCCGGATCGACGCGACCGCGAACTGCGCGGTGTCGTGGTCGATTCCCACGTTGACCCAGCCCGTGTCGTCGGCGAGATCGTAGATCCCGTACGGGATCGCCTTGCCGAGTTGCTTGTCCTTGAAGTCGTGGACGCGGACCGGCTCGGGGTCGCCCTTGGGGCGCCACTCGCGCCCGCCGTTTTTGAAGTCGCCGACGAGCTCCTTCTTCTTGGTATCGACTGAGATCGCGGGCTGCCGCGTGGCCAATGCCGCCGCGACGGTCGCATTGATGTGCCCAAACTGGGCGTCGCGGTCGGGATGCGAGGCGCCCTCCTTGGTCTTGCGGTTGGACTGCAGGCTGTAGCCCAGGCCGCCCAGGAGCTTGGCGACCGACGCGAAATGCACCTTGTGGCCCTGCTCACCCAGCGCGCGAGCAAGCTGGCGCA
>JBPCNM010000326.1:0-3400 GCA_051001255.1 Solirubrobacteraceae bacterium | reverse complement strand
GCGCCCAGCGGTACTGGGCCAGCGCGGCGCGGCGCACGGTCGCGCGCCGGACCGGGCGGCGCGGGCGCGAGCGCGCCGTCTCGCACCACGCCACGAGCGGCGCCGCCACCTCGCTCCAGCGCAGCGTCGGCGCGACCGCGGCGATGCGCTCCCGCGCCTCCGCGCCTCCGGGCCCGAGCATCCGCGCGCAGGCGGCCGCGAAGCCTGCCACGTCGCCGGGAGCGACCGCCGCCCCCAGTCGCTCGCGCTCGACCAGCTCGGCGAGCGCGTCGCCGCGGGAGGCCACCACGGGGAGGCCGGCCCACAGGTAGTCGAGCACCCGCGCGCGGTGCGCGTAGCGCGCCTCCAGGTGGTCGTGATGGGTGGAGACGCCGACGTCGGCCTCGGCGAGCCACGCCCCCCGCTGGTCGTAAGGCACCCAGCCGGGGTTGGCGTGCACGAGCCGGCCCAGGAGCCCGGCGCGCCGCGCGGCCGCCAGCGCCGCTTCCCCCGCGGCCGCCTGCCCGCTCGCCTCCAGCTCGGGCCGGCCGACGCCGAGCAGCACCAGATGCACCCGCGGGCACCCGGCCGCCATGCGCTCCAGCGCTTGCATCGGCGTCACCGGGTCCAGCCAGCCCCATACGCCGCCGCCCCAGACCAGCACCCGTTCGTCGGCGCCGATCGCCGGAAACGCCGCTCGCAGCGCGCCCGTCGCGGCCGGCGCCGGCGCTTCGGGCAGCCCGAACGGCACGACCTCGACGAGCGAGCGCAGCGTCGGATCGCGCTCGTAGGCGTCGACGTCGACGAGCCGGTGCAGCGCCATCCCTCCGATCCAGAGGTCGCGCTGGCGCTCGTTCGCGCAGATCACCAGGTCGGCGGCCGCGAGCAGCGCGAGGCTGCGCGCCACGATCCGCCCGTGGACCTGGCGCTGCAGCCGCGGCGGGCGCCCCGCGACGCCCGCCAGCACCTCGACGACGACCGGGTTGTAGAGGTCGGCGACGAGCCGCGCCGGCCCGCCGGCGAGCCGCTCGAGCGCGACCGGCGGCAGCTCCTGCGCGATCACGACGTCGTGCTCGCGCCCGGCCGCCACGAGCGCCTCCACGTCGGTCATGCCGGCGGGGAGGTGCGCGATCCGGTCGTCGGCCACCGTGCTCGGCGCCGGCGCGGCGAGCGTCACGTCGCAGCTGCCGGCCAGCGCCCGCGCCAGCTCGTAGGCGCGGATCGCCGGACCGGCCATGCGCGCGCCGACGGGCTCGGTCGCGACGACGAGCACGGAGGTCCTCATCCGCGCAGCGCCTCCAGCGTCCGGCGGTCGACACCGCCCACCGCCCACAGCACCGCACCGTAGACCGCGGCGCCCAGCGGCACGGTCAGCGCGGGCGTGCGGTCGCGCAGCGGCCACACCGCCGCGGCCATCACCGCTGCCGCGAGCAGCACGCGCCAGAGCCCGCTCACCGTCGGCGCCAGCCCGAGCCAGCGGCGCACGAGCAGCCAGCCGCCGGCGAGTAGCAGCGCCTCGCTCGCGAGCGCGATCGCGGCGGAGGCCGTCGCCCCGTAGCTGGGCGCCAGCGCGGCGTTGAGCGCGAGGTTGGCGGCCAGCGCGGTCAGCGCCAGCCAGAGCGCGCTGCGCTCGCGCCGGCCGGCGATCAGCGCGAAGCCGTAGAGGCCCGACAGGTAGGCGAGCGCCGCGGCGCACAGCAGCAGCCTCAGCGGGTCGGCCGCGACGGCGAACGCGTCGCCGCCGGCGAGGCGCGCCAGCTCCGGCGCGAGCACGAGCCCGCCCGCGGCCAGCGGGGCCCCGAGCGTCCAGAACGCGCGCGCCGTCGCGTTCAGCGTCCGCTCCGCCGCCGCGCGGGTCTCCGCCAGCTGGCGCGACAGCAGCGGGAACACCGATGCCATCACGATCCCGGGGAACAGCGCGAGCAGCTCGTAGAGCCGGTAGGCCAGCGAGTAGTGCCCGACCTCGGCGACCGGGCGCGAGAGCGCGAGGATGAACGTGTCGGCGCGGAAGTAGATCTCCGCCACCGCGAGCGTGAGCCCGAGCGGGACCGCGGTGACCGCCAGCTCACGCCACACCGCCCGGTCGGCGGCGGGCCGCACGCGCACGAACGCCGCCGTGATCGCGAGCGTCACCGCCGCGCCCGCCGCGGCGCTCGCCACGACCGCGGCGAAGCCGAGGTCGGCGGCGACGACCGCGAGCAGCGCCCCGAGGCTCGCCACCCGCCCGGCGGCGTCGGCCACGGCCGCGCGCCCGAGCTGGAGGCGCACCTGGAACACGGCGGCGAGCGAGGAGGAGACGATGCCCAGCGCGAACGGCGCGGAGGCGATCAGCACCGCGGTGCGCACGTCGGGCCCGTAGGCCGGCAGTCCGCTCGCCGCCGCGGCCAGCGCGACGACCACGACGCCGAGCGCCAGCCGCAGCGCCAGCGCGTTGCCCACGAGCTGCGCGGTGCGCTGCGGCGCCCGGCTGCTCTCCCGCACGACGGCGGCCACCAGCCCGGCGTCGGCCAGCACGCCGAGCGTCTGCAGCAGCGCCAGGGCGAGCGCGAAGCGCCCGTACCCGGCGGCACCGAGGTACCGGGTGGTGACGGCGATCGACGCCGCGCCGGCGCCGAGCACCACCACCTTGCCCGCGGCCTGCGCCAGGGTGTTGCGGGCGACGATCCCGCCCGGCGAGCGCGGCGCGGGACCGGCGGCGCTCACCCGTGCGCCGCGGCTTCGCGCGCGCCCAACGGGGCCGCCGGGGGCTCGAGCACCGGCCAGCGGCGGCCGCGCTCGTGCATGCGGAAGCGGACCAGCACCCACAGCGTCTCCAAGCCGTAGCGCACCGACGCGCGGAACGAGACGCTCGAAGCCTCGAGGAAGTAGCGCGTCGGGATCGGCAGCTCGACGACGTGGCTCTTGCTCGCCACGATCTGGGCGAACATCTCCTGGTCGAACACGAAGTCGTCGGAGTTGCGCAGGAACGCGACGCGGCGCAGGAAGTCGGCGGAGTAGGCGCGGTAGCCGGTGTGGTACTCGGAGAAGCCGCGGCGGAAGGCCACGTTCTCCACGGCCGTCAGCGCGCGGTTGCCGACCCACTTCCAGCGCGGCATCCCACCCGCGATCGCCTCGTCCTCCAACAGGCGCGAGCCCATCACGACATCGGCGATGCCCGCCTCCAGCGGCCGCACCATGCGCTCGACGAGCGACGGGTCGTACTGGTTGTCGGCGTGGACCATGACGATGATGTCGGCGCCGTCGAGCAGCGCGCGCGCGTACCCGGCCTTCTGGTTGGCGCCGTAGCCGCGGTTGGCGGGCAGGCGCAGCAGCTCGAACCCCTCGCGCAGCGCGACATCGGGCGTCGCGTCGGGACTGGCGTCGTCGACCAGCAGGACGCGGTCGACGACCGCGAACGGCATCTCCCGCGCGACCGCCGAGA
>JBPCNM010000325.1:0-3924 GCA_051001255.1 Solirubrobacteraceae bacterium | reverse complement strand
GTGGTCGAGCAGGTGGCCGGCGCCTGCGCCTCCACCGCGATGGTGTACGTGATGCACGTCGTCGCTGCGCAGACGCTGGCGGCCGGCACGGAGCCCGCCGAGGCCGGGCCGAAGGCCGATGCGCTCGCGGCGATCGCGGCGGGGCGCCACCTGACCACGCTGGCCTACTCCGAGCTTGGCTCGCGCGGCCACTTCTGGGCCCAGGTGTCGCGCGCGCGCCGCAACGGCGACGGCGACGTGCTCGACGCCGAAAAGTCATGGGCCACCGCGGCCGGCCGCGTCGACTCCTACGTGATGGCGGGCGGCGCCGCCGGTCAGGACGGCCCGCTCGAGACCGACCTGCACCTGGTCGACGCGAGCGACCCGGCGATCACGATCCCGCGCGTGTTCGACGGCCTCGGCCTGCGTGGCAACGCCTCGGCGCCGCTGGACGTCCGCGGCCTGCGGCTGGCGCCAGGGCGGCGCCTCGGGCCGCACGGCGGCGGCTTTAAGCTGATGATGACGGCAACGCTCCCGTGGTTCGCGCTCGGCTCGGCGGCGTGCAGCGTCGGCATCGCCGGCGCCGCGCTGCGCGCCGCGGCCGATCACGCCACCTGGGCGCGCCTCGAGCACCTGGGTCAGACGCTCGCCGACCTTCCCACCGTGCGGGCGCGGCTCGCCGGGGCCGCGGTCAGGCACATGGAGGCGCGCGCGCTCGTGCGCGAGGTGGCCGGCGCCGTGGCGGCCGGCGATCCGGCCGCGCAGCTCGGCGTGCTCGCCGTCAAGGCCTCCGCCGCCGAGATGGCGATCGAGGCCACCGAGGCGGCGATGCGGATCGGCGGCGGCGCCGCCTACTCGAAGTCCGGCAGCCTGGAGCGCCATCTGCGCGACGCGCGCGCGGCGTCGGTCATGGCTCCCAGCTCCGACGTGCTGCACGACTTCCTCGGCAAGGCCCTGACGGGCCAGGAGCTGTTCTAAGATGGCTACGAGCACGTATCGCCTCGGTGCCGTCGTCTATCACCCGAAGGTACGGCAGATCTGGCAGGAGTTCGGCGCGTGGTTCGGCGAGCACGAGCTGCCGCTGGAGGTCCACTACCACGACACCTACGAGGAGCAGGTGCAGCAGCTGCTCGGCGGACACGTCGACGCCGCATGGAACACGAACCTGGCCTACGTCCAGACGCTCGAGCGAACCGGCGGCGGATGCCGTGGCATCGCCATGCGCGACACCGACCGCGGATGGACGAGCAAGCTCGTCGCGCTGGCCGCGTCCGGCGTCGAAGGGCTGGAGGACCTGCGCGGCGCCCGCGTCGGATTCGGCGACGCGGATTCCCCGCAGGCGCAGATCCTGCCCGTGCACGCGCTGCGGCTCGAGGGCTTCGACCCCGCAACGGACTGCCGCGCCGAGCGGCTGGATCGCGACGTCGGCAAGCACGGCGACACGGGCGGGGCCGAGCTGACCCAGCTCGCGCGCGTGCGCGCCGGGGAGCTCGACGCCTGCGTGGTCTCCAGCGTGACGCTGGCCGCCGTCGGCAAGCTGGGCGACGCCGGCGCGCTGGCGGAGGTCTGGACCTCACCGCCCTTCCACCACTGCAACTTCACCGTGCTGGAGGGATCGGACGCCGAGCATGAGCGCTTCACCGCGCTGCTGGCGGCGATGGACGCGACCGACCCGCGGCTCTGCGAGCCGATGGAGCTCGAGTACGTCAACCAGTGGGTCGACATGGACGTGACCGGCTACGCCGACCTCGTCGCCGCGGTGCGCGCCGGTCCGGTGATCGTCGGCTGAGCCGCGCCGGTTGCGGTTCGCGGGTCACGACCGAGCGAGCATCCGTCGCGCCGCAAGGATCGGCCGCGCCACGGCGCGGTAGCGCGCGCGGGCGTAGCGGCGCCGCAGCTGCTCGTCGGCCGCCCGCGCCGGGCCCTCGGCGAGCGTCGGGTAGGCGTGCACCGTGGTCGAGACGGCGTCGAGCTTGTCGCCGCTCTTCACCCGGGCGGTCAGCTCGGCGATGACCTCACCGCCTCCGGGCGCCGCGACGGTCGCGCCGACCAGCCGGCCGCGCGGATCGGCGACGAGCAGCGCGAATCCCTGCGCATCCCCGTCGGTGATGGCGCGGTCGAGCGACGCGTAGTCGCCGCGGGCGATCGTCGCGCGAGCGCCCCAGCGCTCGCGCGCCTGGGCCTCGGTGAGCCCGACTCGCGCGACCTCGGGGTCGGTGAACGTGACCCAGGGGATCGTCTCGTCGACCGTGCGGCGCAGGCCGAACAGGGCGTTGACGGCCGCGACACGCGCATGATGCGCGGCGACATGGGTGAACGGCAGCCGGGCGGTGACGTCGCCGGCGGCGAAGATGTGTGGTGCGCTCGTGTGCAGCCGGTCGTCGACGACCACGGCGCCGTGATCGTCGAGCTCGACGCCCGCGGCGTCGAGTCCGACGCCATGGGTGCGCGGCGAGCGCCCCGTGGCCGCGAGGATCCGGTCGAAGGGCATCGCCTCGCGACCGGCGCGGGTCTCGAGCACGAGCGCAGGCGGGGACCCGTCGGACCGGCGGACCTCGACCGCGCGGGTGCCGAGGCGCAGGTCGACGCCGTCGGCCGCGAGCCGTCCGGCGATCAGCGTGCTCGCCGCGGGCTCCTCCTTGAGCAGCAGGCGCTCGGCGACCTCGACGAGCGTGACGTCCGAGCCGAGGCGGGCGAAGGCCTGCGCCAGCTCGCAGCCGATCGGGCCGCCGCCGAGCACGACCAGCCGGCGCGGCAACTCGCGCAGTGCCCACACGTTCTCGGGCGTGAGCACGCCGTCGCCGTCGAGCCCCGCGATCGGCGGCGGCGCCGGCGCCGAGCCGGTCGCCACGATCGCCGACGTGAAGCGCAGGCGGCGCCGCTCGACCGCGAGCGTGGCCGGATCGGTGAAACGGCCCTCGCCGGGCACGACCTCTACGCCGTGCGCGCGCAGCCGCGCGGGCGAGTCGTGCGGCTCGATCGTGGCGATCGCGCGATGAACGCGGTCCATGATGTGGGCGAAGTCGATCGCGGGCTCGACAGCCGCCAGGCCGACGGCGTCGGCGTGGCGCATCCGGTGCGCCAGGCGCGCGGACGCGATCAGGCTCTTGCTCGGCACGCAGCCGGTCCACGGGCAGTCGCCGCCGGTCCGTTCGCGCTCGACGAGCGCGACCCGGGCGCCCACGCCGGCGGCGATGAGCGCGGCCACGAGCCCGGCGGTGCCGCCGCCGAGCACGACCAGGTCGTAACGATCGCTCACGGCTGCAGTGGCAGCGCGCGCCGCAGGACCAGGTTCTCCTGCGGGTCGAGCACCGAGTGCTGCACGCACGCCGGGACGAGGCGGTCCTCGTCGGGGTGGGCCATCGCGTAGGAGCACGCCTGCAGCCGCTCCTGCGCCGCGCGGACGCGCGGGTCGCCCGCCGTCTCGCCGCGCTGCAGCGCCTCCCAGGCGGGCTTGACGACCTCGGCGTCCATGAACGCATGCACGACGAAGGTCAGCGCCCGCGGCCGGCCGGTCAACAGGCGGCGCGCGCCCGTGCGGCGCACGAACCGTGCCGCCCAGCTCACCACCGCGGGGACCACCGACGGGCGGCGGGCCACGACGCGGGCCACCCCCGCGACGAGCGCTGCAGGCGGGCGGTCGAAGTCCATGCCGCCGAAGGCGTCGAGGAACCGGTCGCGCACGCGCTCGTCGCGCTCGTCGCGGTCGTCGAGGATCGGTGTCCAGCGTCCGCCGGCCAGGATCCCGTAGGCCGAGCGGTTGCAGCGCGCGTCGCCCATCTGCAGGTGCGCCCAGGGCAGGCGCGTGCCGATGCCGCGCTCGATCTCGGCCCACACGTCGTCGATCGTCACCGCGCGGAAGTCCTCCTTCCAGCGCCGCGGGTTGCCGACGTACGCCGCGGGCTGGAACGACATCATCCCGAAGCGCATCCCCGCGCACGAGCG
>JBPCNM010000324.1:0-3508 GCA_051001255.1 Solirubrobacteraceae bacterium | reverse complement strand
GCCGGAGCGCACGGCCGCGCCGAGCGCCCCGGCGTCACGCCGTGGCGCGACGGCCCGATTGCGTTTCACGTGAAACGCGCGTCGGCGGCGGGTCAGGCCGTCGCGCCGAAGTGGTTCAGGACCATCGGCACGATGTCGCGCAGCGTCCATTGCTCGCGCGCGTCGGCACTCTCGGGGCCGGTGCCACACCACAGCAACGAGCCGAGCGAGTCGTTCGCGTGCAGCGAGCCGTGCGAGCCGCCGCCGACGTGGTGCGAGCGACCCCAGTCCAGGAACTCCCACCCCGGGCGCGCGGAGGCGAGGACCTCGCCCGCGGTCCGGCAACGCAGCGCCGACCACACGCGCGCGAGTGCGTCCGGGTAGCGGGCGGAGCTGATCCTGCCGTCGCGAACCTCGAGGCCGAGCACACGCTGCTCGCCCTCCACGCTCCACGTCGCACCGCGCAGATCGGTCAGGTCACCGCGCGGAGCGAACCGCAGCTCACCCGCCTCCGAGCGGATTGCGCCCTCACCGTCCGGGTGGTCCGTGAGGTGCATGACGAGGTCGACACCCTCGAGCGCCAGCAGTGTCCGCACGACGCGCGGGACGAGCGTCGTGCGCGCGTCTCGGTCGAGCACGTAGACCTGGGCCGCCCGCGAGCTGGGGCACACGGCGACCTCGGCGGTCCCGGCCTTGGTCTCGCGCACACCGCTCGATGGCAGCACGCTGAAGCCGTCGAACGCGCGGAACAGGTCGATCTCGTCCTCGACCTGAGACTGCGAATGGTCCGAGCAGACGATCACCGCGTGGTCCTCCAGGAACGCGTCCGGCCCGCCGGCGGCGTCCATGAGGCGCCCGATCTGCTCGTCGGCGGCCACGAGCGAAGTCACTTGGCCGTCGGGTCCGTATTTGTGCGAGTGCGTGTCGTTGTCGGGCAGCGACAGCAGCAGGAAGTCGAAGAGGTCGTGCTCGACCATGTAGGAGCCGACGCAGCCCGCATGCTGGTCGCGCACGCCTGGGAGGCCCAGCTGCGAGCGGCAGCCGGTGCGCCGCGAGGAGAAGATGTCGGCGTAGAAGAACTCGCGCGGCCCGTGGACCGGCTCCTTGAACACAGCCGAGGCGATCCGCGTCAGGGCAGTCTCGGTCGACGGCTCGTGACGATGGCGCCCGCGGTACATCAGGTATGTCGTGCCGGCGGTGCGGAAGTCTGCGTCGTCGAGCGATTCGAACACCGTCGGGGTGTCTGCCGCGAGGTGCTCGGCGTTCATGTTGTAGATCGTGTCGGTGAGCGAGCGCTTGAATCCGAACGCTTGTGAGGCCTTGAAGCTCGTCCCGTACTCGACGTAGCGGGCCTCGCCGCGGTGGTACCAGTTCATCGACGGGATCAGGTGGCGATCTGGCCCGGTGCCGGTGGCGATCGAAGCCGAACAGACGGGCGTAACCGATGGGAACGCCGCGACGCAGTCGGCGACGTGGTGGCCGCGCTCGATCAGCAGCTGGAGCGCGGGTGCGCGCCCGGAGTCGACCGCCTTCTGGAGCATGGCGGGCTTCATCGCGTCGATGACCGCGAGGACGAGCTTCTTGCGACCCTCCACGACGACTGGCTAGCGGAGGATGCGCAGGCCGGCGTACTTCTCGCCGGCGCGGCGGCGCCCGCCGGAGGTCAGCCACGCGAGGCCGCCCAGGACCAGGAGTGCCAGCGGCGGGAAGAGGATGGACAGGCCGGCGGCGGCGAGGGCGACGCCCTCCGCGTAGACCGGGAGGGCACCGGCCGTCCGATCGTCGAGCCGGCGGCGCACGCGGCCGAACAGCGAGCGTGCTGCCTGGAAGCCCAGCCCGGCGCAGGCCACGCCGGCGACGAGGCCGGCCCACCACGCGTCCGAGCGATCCGCGACGGAGCCGCCGGCGACAAGCGCGCCGAGAACGAGCGCCACGGCGACCAATGCGTACAGCAGCGGCGCCCGGTCGGCCGCGTCCCGCCCCGCGCGGCGTCCGGCCAGGTCGAGCGCCATCACGAGCACCAGTACGCCGAGCAGGAACGGCCAGCTCTCCAGGAAGCTGAAGTCCGTGCCGCCGAAGTCCAGGCCGGCGTTCGCCGACGCGAGCGCGCCGGCGAGCAGCACCGGGAGAAACGGCCGGATCCCGATCGCGGCGGCCAGTCCGGCGCCCTGGAGGAGGTCGAGGATGAAGTCCATGCGCGCTAGCGTGCCCGAGGCGGCATGACGATAGACGAGACGCCAAGGAGCCCGGGCTCCGGCGGCGAATCCCCGAGTATGGGCCGGTCGCGGACCACCGCGCGCGACCTCGAGCGCTACGCCGGGCTGTTCGCGCGCCGCACGCAGGGCATGAAGTCCTCGGCGATGCGCGACCTCATGGCCATCACGTCGCGACCGGAGATCATCTCGCTGGCCGGCGGGCTGCCGGACACATCCACGTTCCCGGCCGAGGACCTCGCGGCGCTCATGGCGCGGGTGGCCGCCGACGCCTCCGCGCGCGCGCTGCAGTACGGGCCGACCGAGGGCATGAACGAGCTCAAGGCCTGCATCGTCCAAGTGATGGCCGCGGAGGGCATGGACGTAGGCGAGGACGATCTGCTTGTCACCACCGGCGGCCAGCAGGTGATCGACCTCGTCTGCAAGACGCTGATCGACCCCGGCGACGTCATCGTCGCCGAGGCACCGACCTATCCCGGCGCGGTACCGACGTTCGGCGCCTATGAGGCCGACGTCGTGCAGATCGAGATGGACGCCGGCGGGATGCGCGTCGACCGGCTCGAGGAGACGCTCGACCAACTCGAGCGCGAGGGCCGCACGCCGAAGTTCATCTACACGGTGCCGACCTTCCAGAACCCGGCAGGTGTGACGATGGCGCTCGACCGCCGGCGCCGCCTCGTGCGACTGGCCGCGGAGCGCGAGCTACTCGTGCTCGAGGACAACCCGTATGGCCTGCTGCGCTACGAGGGCGACCCGCTGCCGCCGCTATACGCGCTCGACCGTGGCGAATACGTGATCTACCTCGGCACGTTCTCGAAGATCCTCTCGCCGGGGCTGCGCCTTGGCTGGACCGCCGCGCCGCGCCCAGTGCTGGAGAAGCTCAACCTCGGCAAGCAGGGCGCTGACCTGTGCTCCTCGACGTTCGGGCAGTACTTCGTGATCGAGTACTTCGCCCAGCGCAACTGGCGCGACCTCCTCGGGCGCCTGTGCGAGCTCTACCGGCGCCGGCGCAACACGATGCTGGACGCCATCGCGGAGCACTTCCCGCGGCAGGCGGAATGGACGCGGCCCGCCGGGGGGCTGTTCATCTGGGCGACGCTGCCGGACTACATCGACACCACCGATCTGCTGGCGCGCGCGCTGCGTGAGCGCGTGGCGTTCGTCCCCGGGCGCGCGGCGTACCTCGACGGGCGCGGCGGCTCGTCGATGCGCCTCAACTTCTCGGGCGTCGGGGAGGAAGACTTGCGCGAGGGCGTCGCCCGGATCGGCAAGGTCGTCAGCGAGCAGGTGCACCTCTACTCGACGCTGACCGGGGG
>JBPCNM010000323.1:0-7753 GCA_051001255.1 Solirubrobacteraceae bacterium | reverse complement strand
GGTCGTCCGCTCATCGACGGGTGAGACGGCGCTGATCTTCGGGCTGATCCTCGTGATCTACTTCGTGCTCGCGTCGGCCCTCGCGCTGTTCTGGCGGGGGCTCGAGCGGCGCGCGCGGCTCGACGGGCGCGTCGAGACCCGCCGCGTCCAGAGCTGGCGGCATCAGATCGCGGCAGGCGGGGGGAACCCACCGGCATGACCTGGGACTGGTCGTTCGCGTGGGGGATCCTGCCCGAGCTGCTCGAGGGCTTGGCCGTGACGGTCCAGATCACCCTCATCGGCTCGGCCATCGCGATGGTCCTCGGCTTGGTGATCGCGGTGGTGCGCCACTCGAAGCTGCCGGTGATCTCGGCCCTGGTCGGCGGGCTCGTCCAGTTCATCCGCGGCACGCCGCTGCTCGTCCAGGCGTTCTTCCTGTTCTACGTGTTCCCGAGCTACGGCCTCACGCTGCCGGCGCTCACGACCGGGATCATCGCGATCGGGATCCACTACTCCGCCTACGCGGCCGAGGCCTACCGGGCCGGGATCGAGAGCGTCCCGCGCGGTCAATGGGAGGCAGCGACCGCCCTGAGCCTCTCGCCGCGGCGCCGGTGGACGGGCGTCGTGCTGCCGCAGGCGATCCGTGCGGTCATCCCGTCGCTCGGCAACTACGTCATCGCCATGTTCAAGGACTCCGCGATCCTCGCCGCGATCACGGTGGTCGAGGTGCTCAACACGGCGCAGGCCATCGGCTCGGACAGCTTCCGCTACCTGGAGCCGCTCACGCTGGCGGGCCTGCTGTACCTGCTCGTCAGCTATCCCGCCGCGAAGCTGATCCGACGACTGGAGCACCGCCTTGCCTAGCCGCGCTCGACAGGCATCCGAGCCCGACCCCGCGACGGAGGCTCGGCGAGAGGTCATGGTGCGCTTCCGGGGGGTCGACAAGCGGTTCGGCGACGCCCATGTGCTGCGCGACCTCGACCTCGACGTCCACGCCGGCGAGAAGGTCTCGATCATCGGGCCGAGCGGCTCGGGCAAGACGACCATCCTGCGCGTGCTCATGACGCTCGAGCAGCCGGACGCCGGGACCATCGAGGTCGACGGCCGGCCGCTCTGGCACATGGACCGTGGAGGCAAGACGGTCGTGGCCGACGAGCGCCATCTGCGCGCCGCCCGGCGCGAGATCGGGATGGTCTTCCAGCAGTTCAACCTGTTCCCGCACATGACCGTGCTGCGCAACGTCATCGAGGCGCCGATCCACGTGCTCGGCATGGATCGGGCGGAGGCGGTCGCCCGCGCCTCCGAGCTCCTCACCATGGTCGGGCTCGAGACCCACCTCGAGCACCGGCCGGCGCAGCTCTCCGGCGGCCAGCAGCAGCGCGTGGCGATCGCGCGCGCCCTGGCCCTGCGCCCCAAGGTCATGCTGTTCGACGAGGTCACGTCGGCGCTCGATCCCGAGCTGGTCGGGGAGGTGCTGCACGTGATCCGCGAGCTCGCGACGCACACGGACATGACGATGCTCCTCGTCACCCACGAGATGAGCTTCGCCGCGGATATCTCCGATCGCGTGCTCATGTTCGACAGCGGCGCGATCATCGAGGAGGGCACTCCCGACATCGTCCTGCGCGCGCCGCGGCACGAGCGCACGCGCCGGTTCCTCAAGGCCGTGCTGGAGCACTGAGCGCAATGCGATCCGTCCGCGAGCCCTCGATCACGCACGTCCAGCCCGAGCTCGGGGCCTCCCCGACCGCCGGGATCGGCGTCATCGCGCCCTTCGACTTCGCCCTCGACCGCGAGCTGTGGCGCTGGATGCCCGCCGGCGCGAGCATCTACGTGACGCGGACGCCGCCCAGCGAGCTGGCGATCGGCATGGACTTCGCGCGCGAGGCGGCCGGCGACGAGGAGGCGCTCACGCAGGCGGCCCGGAGCCTCAGCGCCGCCGAGCCCGGCGCGGTGGTCTACGCCTGCACGTCCGCCAGCTACGCCAATGGCCTGGCCGGCGAGCGGCGCCTGCGGGCGGCGATCGAGCGCGGTGGCGCGCGGCGCGCGCTCACCACCAGCGGCGCGCTGCTCGATGCGCTGGCGGCGCTGGGAGTCAGCCGGGTCGGCGTCGCCACGCCGTACGACGCCGCGCTGACCGCGGCCCTGCAGGACTTCCTCGCCGAAGCCGGCCACGAGCCCGTCGCGGTCTCCTACCTGGGCCTCACCGGGGC
Organism: Solirubrobacteraceae bacterium; assembly: GCA_051001255.1. Lineage (GTDB taxonomy): Bacteria > Actinomycetota > Thermoleophilia > Solirubrobacterales > Solirubrobacteraceae > DASQMT01. The sequence continues at coordinate 5,561 of JBPCNM010000323.1, read as the reverse complement.
GATCGCCAAGGTGCGGCCGGAGTCGGTCGCGGAGCTGGTCCGGCGCGCGGCAGACGCCGAGGCGGAGGCGATCGTCGTCAGCTGCACGAACCTGCCGACCATCGACGTGCTGAGCGCCCTGGAGGACGAGCTGGACCGGCCGGTGCTGTCGGCGAACCTCGCGACGGCCTGGGCGGCGCTGCGCGCAGCCGGGATACGCGCCGACGAGCGGCCCGAGCGCCTGTTTCGCGCCGCGACCTCCGAAGTCCACCCCGAGAGGACGTAATGGCCCGTCAGATCGAGATCAAGCTCGAGCAGCGCGGCGTGAGGTGCGTCGCGCGCATGCTCGACGACGCCGCACCGCGGACCTGTGCCGCCGTCTGGGACGCGCTGCCACTGAGCACCCAGGCCTTCCACGGCAAGTACGCGCGCAACGAGGTCTACCAGCTCGTGCCGGCGTTCGCCGATCCTGAGCCCGGCCCCGAGAACACGACGATCACGCCGATACCCGGCGACGTCGTCTACTGGAGCTTCACGGCCGCGGAGCTGAAGACCCCGTCGCATGGATACCGCGCCGACGAAGGTCCCTCGGAGCTCGAGCGCATCGTCGACCTCGCGTACTTCTACGAGCGCAACAACCTGCTGCTCAACCCCGATTCCGGCTGGGTGCCCGGCAACGTCTTCGCGTCCATCACGGACGGCCTCCCGGAGCTCGCCGCCGCCTCGCAGGACCTCTGGCTGCGCGGCGTCGAGGGCGAGCGCCTCACCTTCAGCCGGCTGGACGGCCAGGCGTGACGCCCACCGTCGGGATCCTGTACCCCGGCTACGCGGCCGAGCAGGACTACGACCTGCTCAACGAGATCCTCGACGAACCCGTCTTCCACGTCGTGCACACGTCGATCGGCGAGGACGCGCACCGGGAGGACGCGCTGCTGGACATGGGCGCTCCCCAGCGCCTGCGCGAAGGCGCTCAGCAGCTTCGCGACGTGGGGGTCGCGGCCGCGATCTGGGCGTGCACGAGCGGCAGCTTCATCTACGGCTGGGAGGGCGCCCAGCGCCAGGTCGCCGAGGTCGAGGAGTTCCTCGGGGCGCCCGTGTCGAGCACGTCGCTCGCCTTCGTGCGAGCGATCCGGGCGCTCGGCGCCGAGCGCGTGGCGGTGGCCGCCACGTATCCCGAGGACGTGAGCCGCCGCTTCGAGGAGTTCCTCACGGACGCCGGACTGCATCCGGTCAGCCTGGCGAGCGGTGGGATCGTCACGGCCGCCGAGGTCGGGCGGCTCAGCCCCGACGCGGCGTTCGCGCTGGCAGCCGCGGGCGACCATCTCGACGCCGAGGTCCTGCTCGTCCCGGACACGGCGATGCACACGATCGCCGTCCTCCCGGAGCTTGAGCGGGCAGCGGGCAAGCCGGTGCTGACGGCCAATCAGGTGACCGCCTGGGATGGCCTGCGACTGGCCGGTCGCCGGGACGTCGTCACCGGGCTCGGGGCGCTGTTCGGAGGCGCACCCGGACCCAGCAGGCACGGCGTAGCGTGACGCAGCCCGGCGCACGGGAGCTCATGCTGGCCTATGCCCGACGGGAGCGCTCGCCGGTGGAGGTGGCGGAGGCGTGCCTCGACGCCATCCGGCGCAGCGACGCGACGTTCGGCGCGTTCTGCCACACCGACCCCGAGACCACCCTCGCGGCCGCGCGCGAGAGCGAAACGCGCTGGCGCAGCGGCGCGCCGATGGGTCTGCTCGAGGGCGTGCCGGTGGCGGTCAAGGACGTCTTCCTCACGGCCGGCTGGCCGACGCTGCGCGGCTTCCCGGTCGCGCCGCCCGGTGCCGTGTGGGACGTCGACGCGCCGGCGGTCGCCGCGCTGCGGCGCCACGGCGCGGTGCTGGTGGGCAAGACGACGACACCGCAGGTCGGGTGGAAGGGGGTCACGGACGGGCCGGGGGCGCCCCCCACGCGGAACCCGTGGGACCCGTCGCGCACGGCCGGCGGCTCGAGCGGCGGGAGCGCCGCGGCGGTTGCGCTCGGGCTGGTGCCCCTGGCGCTCGGCACGGACGGTGGCGGCTCGATCCGCATCCCCGGAGCGTTCTGCGGCGTCACGGGACTCAAGCCGACCTTCGCCCGGGTGCCCCAGTGGCCGCCCAGCCCGTTCGGCCTGCTCGCGCATTCCGGCCCCATCGCGCGCACCGTCGCGGACGCCGCCCTGCTCCTCGACGTGCTCGCCGAGAGCGACGCGCGCGAGTGGGCGTCCTTACCTCCCCCGGAAGGCCGCTACGCCGACGCGCTGGACGGAGGCGTCCGGAGACTTCGCATCGCCTTCAGCCCAGAGCTCGGCTACGTCGACGTCGAGCCCGAGGTGGCTGCCGCGGTCGCCGCCGCGGCGGCGGACTTCGAGGGGCTGGGGGCGCACGTCGAACGGATCGACCCGGGCTTCGCCGATCCGCGGGAGGCCTTCGACGTGCTCTGGAGCGCCGGTGCGGCGGGCGCGGTCGCTCGCCTGCCCGCAGAGCAGCGCGAGACGCTCGACCCCGGCCTGGCGGCGCTCGCCGAGCGTGGCGCCGCCCCGTCCCCGGCCGACCGGCACGACGCAGAAATCAGCCGGGCCGCCCTGGGGGGCGCGATGGCGGCCTTCCACGCCGGCTGGGACCTGCTCCTCACCCCGACGGTCCCGATCGTCGCGTTCTCCGCCGGCCGCGAGGCGCCGGCCGGCAGCGACGACCCCCACTGGCCGGGATGGACGCCGTTCACCTACCCGTTCAACCTCACCCAGCAGCCCGCGGCGACGGTGCCGTGCGGAACGACGGCGGCCGGGCTTCCGGTCGGACTCCAGCTCGTGGGGCCCCGGCACGCCGAGGCCACGGTGCTGCGTGCCGCGCACAGCTACGAACGCGCCGGACGGCCGGGTGCGTCGTAGTGCACTCCGAGGCCGGCATCGCAGGACGCGAGGTCCGGGCGCAGCACCGGGCGGTACCACGGCCATGCCCGCATACCACAGCGTGCCGTGCTGCAAGGGAAACAGCAGGTCGTTGATCTCGCCGCTTATCCCGCGGGGACCAAGCGTGGCCTCGGGAGCGCCGGCCGTCACGACGACCATCGCGCGCTTGCCGGTCAGCCTGCCCTCCCCGTATCGAAGGGTGCGGCCGGTTTCAGCCAGGCCGAGTCGGCTGAGGGTGAGCCGCTGTACGAGGTCGTGACGTGCGCCCTCGTCCCCGGCGAGGTGCGGACGGACGCCGACTTCAGCGTCGACGTCGCGCACGGTCCGGAAGTCTTGAACGAGGCCGACACCGTGGTCGTTCCGGCCTCCGACCAGGACTACGAGCCTCGAACCGAAGGGCGTCTCAGCGTCGCGCTCGCCGATGCCTCGCCAGCGTCCTGCCTGGCCGGCCTGTCGCGCGCACTCCTGGCGTCGCTTCGACGTCGAGACAGGCGAGTGCGACGCAAGGCGACCATCCTCGTGTGTCAGCACTCAGACACGCCGGAGCGTCTCGGTTGGCTTGGGGCTCTAGCATGTTCCGCTCAGGTGAAAGCACTTCCGGTCATCGGGAGTCAAGTGGGAGAGGGCGAGGATGAAGCAGAACCGGCTCCGCGTCGACGCCGTCCGCTCGCGCAGCAGCGAGATCGAGAACGACCTGATCGACGCGTACCGCGCGGGCACGATCAGCCGGCGCGAGTTCGTGCGTCGCGGGACCGTGATCGGCGTCTCGCTGCCGCTCCTCGGCTTCCTCGCGAGCGCCTGCGGGTCCGGCGAGAAGGGCGGCCAGGAGACCGAGCAGTCGCAGAACGTGAAGGTCAGCAAGGGCGGCGCCATCCGCTCCGGCATCGCGATCCCCGCCGGGGAGCTCGATCCGCTCACGATCACGGACTACGGCGGCATCGCCATTCTCGGACAGAGCGGCGAGTATCTGACGTGGGCCGACACCAAGCTCAGGCTGCAGCCGCGTCTGGCCGACAGTTGGAAGCCGAACCGCGACGGCTCGGTCTGGACGTTCAAGCTCCATCGCGGAGTCAAGTTCCAGGATGGTCGGCCGCTCACGGCTGCGGATGTCGTGGCGACGTTCGACCGGCTCGCCGATCCCGACGTCGGTTCGAACTCGCTGTCGGCATTCCGGGGAGTGCTGTCCAAGGGCAACGTCAAGGCGGTCGACGACGCGACCGTCGAGTTCGAACTCGACAGGGCGAACGGGAACTTCCCCTACCTCGTGTCCTCCGACAACTACAACGCGATCATCCTGCCGCGCGACTTCGACGGCGGGTGGGACAAGACGTTGATCGGGACGGGCCCGTGGAAGCTCGACAAGCTCACCCCCAACGTCAGCGTGACCTACGTCAAGAACCCCGACTACTGGGACAAGTCCCGGATGCCGAACGCGGACAGCAGCGAGCTGCGCTACTACGCCCAGGAGGAGGCCGCGGTGCTCGGGCTGCAGGGCGGCGAGATCGACGTCCTGGCTCAGTTCTCGGTCTCGGGTGGCAAGGCACTGCTGACCGATCCCGCCATCCGCACGATCTCGGTGCGCTCGGCCACCCATGACGAGGTGCACATGCGCACCGACATGGAGCCCTTCCGCGACAAGCGGGTCCGGCAGGCGATGGCGCTCCTGATCGACCGCAAGGCCCTGGTCGACGGGCTCTTTTCAGAGCAGGCCGACCTCGGCAACGACAGTCCGTTCGCGCCCGCTTACGCCTCGACCGACAAGTCGGTGGCCCAGCGCGAGCAGGACGTCGCGCAGGCCAAGCAGCTGCTCGCCGACGCCGGCATGGGCGACGGCTTCAAGGTGACGCTTTCCACGCTCGACGAGCTGTCTGTGCCCGAGCACGCCCAGCTCCTGCAGAACGACGTCAAGCAGGCCGGCATCGAGATCCGTCTCGCAGTCACCGACAAGGGGACCTACTACGGCGACGCCGTGTTCGGCAAGTCGCCGTGGCTCGACTCCGTCCTGGGGATCACCAACTACGCGCACCGCGCGGTGCCCAACGTGATCCTCGGCGCTCCGCTCAAGAGCGACGGGACCTGGAACTCGGCGCACTTCAAGAACAAGCGCTACGACAAGCTCGTCGACGACTACGCAGCCGCACTCGACATCGACTCGCAGCGCACCACGGCCAAGCAGATCCAGACGCTGCTACTCGACGAGGTGCCGATCCACTACCCCTACTTCTCCTTCTACCTGACCGGGGTGAAGGACACCGTCGGGGGCGTCGAGCCCACCGCCACCGGTCACCTCGACCTCCGAGGCGCCGGTTCGACGGCGTGAGCATCTCGCTCACTTGACGTCGGTTCCAGCCGGGATGGAGCCCGCGGGCTGATGCACACCGCCCACGCCCTCCGGGCGTCGGACTTTCACGCTCGAGCGCGGTGGCGACGCCGAGCCGCTGGCCGCGCCGTGGGGGCCATGTCGACGTGCAGGGAGCCGGCTCGAAGGTGTGACGCCAGCACGGGTGTCGAGTCGAAACCGCACGCTTGACAGCTGTGAAGCCCGTGAAGGATACTTTCGTTCAGATGAAACCACTTCCGGTCAGAGAAACGCAAGACGGGCAGTCGCTCGGCCGCGTCCTGGATGTGCTCGGGCTCTTCAGCGCCGACCGCA
>JBPCNM010000322.1:0-4762 GCA_051001255.1 Solirubrobacteraceae bacterium | reverse complement strand
ACGTTCGGCTCGCGCGCGCTGGTCGGGCGGCTCGACGGCGCCGACGTGCTGGTGCGAGCCGACGACGCCGGGATCGTGCTCGCCGCCGCCATGCGCGCCGCCGGAGCCGACCCGGACCGGCTGGCCGGAGAGCCGGCGTGGCTCGAGCGGCTGCGCGGCTTCGTCGAGCTGCACATCGACCAGACGCAGGAACTCCAGCGGCTCGGCGCCCCCGCGGGCGCCGTGCGGGCGCTCGCGTCGCGCATGTGGCTGGCGCTCACGTTCGCCGGCCGCGCCGACCACGCGGGCACGACCCGCCGCGCCGAGCGCCGCGACGCGCTGGCCGCCGCGGCGCGGCTGATCGTGGCGGCGGACGAGCTGGCCGGCGGCGACCCGGACTTCCTCGTCACCGCCGCGCGGATGCTCGTGGAGCCGAACGCGTTCACCACCGTCCCGTCCGGCGTGCGCCTGTGGATCGACGGCCGCACGCCCGACCCGGTGCGGCTGACCGCGTGGCGCGCCGCGCTCGCCGGGCGCGGCGAGGAGCTGGCGGCGGCGACCGGCGTCGCGATCGAGCTGGCGACCGCCTCGCACACCGAGGGCGTCAGCTTCGCGCCCGAGGTGCTGGCCGCGATGGGCGATCTGCCCGAGCTGGTGTGCTTCGCCGGCCACGACGCCGGGATCCTCGCCGAGCGGCTTCCGGCGGGCATGGTGTTCGTGCGCAACGCCACCGGCGTCAGCCACGCGCCGGAGGAGCACGTCGAGCTCGAGGACGCCGCCGTGGCGGCGCGGTCGCTGCTCGGGGTGCTGGAGCGGCTCGCATGACCGCCGCGCGCGCCGCGCGGCGGCGAGAGCGACGCGCATGACCGCCGCCCGGCGTGTCCCGACATCCCGCCCGGAGGACCGCCGATGACCCGCTACGACCTGCCCGCGATGGTCAACGCCCATTCGCACGCCTTCCAGCGCGACCTGCGCGGGGCCGCCGAGCGGCCGGCGCCCGAGGCGCACGCCGCCGACGACTTCTGGTCCTGGCGCGAGGCGATGTACCGGCTCGCCGACGCGCACGACCCCGACTCCATGCGCGCGGCCGCCGGCCGGGTGTACGCCGAGATGGCGGCTGCCGGCTACGGCGCGGTCGGGGAGTTCCACTACGTGCCCCACCAGCCCGACGGCACGCCCTACGCCGACCCGAACGCGATGGCGATCGCCGTCGCGGAGGCCGCGCGCGCGGCCGGGCTGGCGATCGTGCTCCTGCCCGCCGCCTACCATCGCGCCGGCTGGGACGGCGACGACCTGCCGCCCTACGGGGGGCAGCGCCGGTTCTCCGATCCCGACGTCGAGACCTTCCTGGGCCGGGTCGACGCGCTGCGCGCGTGGGCGGCGGATCGCGACGGGATCGGCGTCGGCGTCGCGGCGCACAGCGTGCGTGCGGTACCGGCGAGCTGGCTCGAGGCGATCGCCGCCTACGCCGAGCGCCACGGCCTCGTGCGCCACGTCCACGCCCACGAGCAGCCACGCGAGCTGGAGGAGTGCCGCGCCGAGCACGGCGTCTCCCCCGTCGAGCTGCTGGACCGGACAGGATTCCTCGGGTCGCGCACCAGCCTGGTGCACGGCATCCACGTCGACGCCGGCGACGTGAGCCGGCTGGCCGCGAGCGACACGATCCTCGTCTCCTGTCCCACGACCGAGGGCAGCCTCGGCGACGGGCACTTCCCGGCGCTCGTCTACCGCGACGCCGGGGTGCGGATCGCGATCGGGACCGATTCGCAGGTGCGCGTGGACCCGTTCGAGGAGACGCGCGAGCTCGAGACGCTCGCCCGGCGCGAGCGGCGCACGCGCCACGCGCTGCTGGCGACCTACGGCGACCTGTGGGGCGAGCTGGCCCGCAACGGCCGCGCGAGCCTGGGCCTCCAGGACGCGGGCACGATCGGCGTCGACCGCGATCACCCCGACCTGCGCGGCGTCGCCGACGCCGACCTCCCGCTCGCGATCGCCACCTGCGCCTCGGCCGCCGTCGTCTGCCGCCCAGTGGCGAGTAAGTCGGCGCTACGCCGATGAACCCGCCACTCGGCGCGAAAGCCTCGCTGGTTGCGCGCTCGGCGTGTATTGCCGCCGGGCGCTCGCATCGCATCAACCCGTTGCAGTGACGAGCGCGCTGGGCGGCGAGCCGCCGGTCGTTTCAGGATGCGGCCGGTGCGCCTTCCGGCGGCGTGTCGGCGACCAGGCGACGAGCCCGTGGCGATCGTCGGCGCCGTCCGCCTGCGGGAGCCGCGAAGTGGTGAGCGCCGGCACCTGCACGGGACGCCCGAGCAGGTAACCCTGACCCAGCTCGCAGGACAGCTCGCGCACGATCGCCAGCTGGTCCTCGCGCTCGATGCCCTCGACCACCACCTGGATTCCCAACAGTGCCCCGAAGTCGACGATCATCGCCAGCAGCGCTCGGTCATGCGCCGAGCCGGGGACGGAGTCCACGAACGGCTTGGGCACCTTGAGGATGTCGATGGGGAGCGATCGCAGGCAGCTCAGCGACGAGTAGCCGGTGCCGAAGTCGTCGAGCGCGATGCGCACGCCGAGCTCCCGCAGGGCGGATACGGTGGCGACGGCGGTGTGCTGGTCGGCGATGAACACGCTCTCGGTGAGCTCGAGCACAAGCCGCCCGGGGTCCAGGCCGGTGATGGCCAGCGTCTCCTCGACGGTGGCGATGACGTCCGGGGTGCGCAGCGCCACGGCGGAGATGTTCACGTGCAGGGCGGCGCCGGCGAAGGGACCGTCGACCCAGCTCGCCGCTTCGCGGCATGCCTGCGCGAGCACGGCGCGATCGATCGCGGAGATCTGGCCGGTGGTCTCCGCCATGGGCACGAACGCGCTAGGGACCAGCAAGCCATGGCGCTGATGCTGCCAGCGTGCGAGCGCCTCGACCGCGACGATGCGACCACTGTCGAGCGCGCGGATCGGTTGATAGTGAGCTACGAGCTGCCCGGCTGCCAGCCCGGTGCGCAGCTCGGCCGGAGTCGGGCTCCGGCTCGCCGACGTCGGATCCATCTCCGGATCCCAGACGCGCACCTGCCCCTTGCCGCAGTGCTTGGCCCGGTACATCGCGACGTCGGACCGTCGCGTCAGCTCGTCGGCGTCGAGCGAGCCGGCGACGGCCGTCGCGATGCCCATGCTCGACAGCACGCAGGTGTCGTCGTCCCCGAGCGCCACGGGCGCGCCGAGCAGCTCCAGGATCCGGTGGGCGACCCGCTCGGCGTGAGCCTGGTCGACGTCCTCGAGCAGAACGGCGAACTCGTCGCCTCCCAGGCGCGCGGCGACGTCCGCTGGTCGCACGCAACGCCCGATGCGCTCGGCCACGGCGACGAGTACGGCGTCGCCCGCCGCGTGACCGGCGACGTCGTTGACCTGCTTGAACCCGTCGAGGTCGATGAACAGCACCGTCGCGGAGCCCTCGCGACGCGACAGCGATCGCTCGAGCTGGTCCATGTAGCGGCTGCGGTTGGCAAGACCGGTGAGGGCATCGGTGTACGCCTGGCGCTCGAGCCGTTCCTGCAGCTCGGTCATGCGGGCGATCGCCTGCTCGAGCCGGTCGTACTTGAGCGAGACGCCGGTGTGGTTCGCGAGCGTCTCGAAGATGCGGAGGTCCTCGCTCGTGAAGGATGTGCTGGCCCCGATCCGGTCGCCGAGCAGCATCACTCCCGTGAGCCGCGTCTCCCCCGGCACCGGAGCGACGAGCGCCTGCTCGATCCCGCGCAACTCGAGATAGCGCGCCAGCTCGCCATCGGCGGTGGCGCGCTCGACGAAGGTCCCGTGCTCGTCCTGCACCGCGGCGAGCAGCGCGTCGGCCAGCCCCGGCTCGACCGGCTCCATCACCTCCCGCTGCTCGTCCGGACCCAGCGAAGTCCGCAACGGCGTCATCGCGCCCGTCGAGAGCAGCACCAGCTCCGCGGAGCGTACGCGGAAGCTCTCCCGCGCACGCTCGAGGAGATCCATCATCGCCGTCTCGATGTCCGGCGCCCGCGACAGCGAGCGGGCGACGCCATAGAGGAAGTCGAGGCTCTCGTGCTTGCGCCGCTCGGCGAGGTACGCGCGGTAGGCGAGCAGCAGAACGCCCGCCGGGGCGAGCAGCAGCCAGCTCGCGGCTGGGTCGTGGACGACGACGATCGCCGCCGCCAGGCCCACGCACGCGTTGGTCATCGCGACCAGCAGGTCCCCGCCCATCATCGCGAACACCCGGCGCGACGGGATGGCGCCCTCCGACAGCGCGATGGCGAGCATGACGAGGCCGGCGGCCGCGAGCGAGCCGGCCGCTACCGCGACGAGAGCGCCGAGCCAGACCGGCGCGCTGAGCGTGTCCGTGGCAGGCGCGAGCGCGTGCAGGACAAGCACGGAAAGACATGCGCTCAGCGCGAACTGGGCCAGGTTGAACGCGAGCTTCAGCGGCGCGTGCCCGCGCGTGAACGCGAGCACGACGGCAGGCCCGGCGATCTGCGCCAGGACCAGATCCTGCGGGGCGGCGAGCAGGAGCCCGACGATCAGCGGCAGCTCTGACAGCGAGATCGAGTGAGCGCTGCCGCGCACGTGCGCATGGACGACGAACAGCTCCGCCGCCGCGAACGCGAGCGCCAGCGCCCACCATGGAAGGTCGGGTCCGAAGCCGTAGTCCGGCAGGTCGGCGATCACGCCGACGTAGAGTGCGGGCGCCGTTTTGGGGGCCACGCCCACCAGGGATCGGGGAGAGAGCTGGGTCCCCCCCCCCACGCATCCCTCCCCGAAAAACCCAACCCAC
>JBPCNM010000321.1:0-6455 GCA_051001255.1 Solirubrobacteraceae bacterium | reverse complement strand
GGTCAAGGCGTGGCCGCGCAACGAGCCCGTCTCGCTGGCGCCGCGTATGCAGGCGATCACCCTGGAGGTCGTGCTGCGGGTGATCTTCGGCGTGCGCGGAACGGACCGGCGCGATGCGCTGCGCGGGCGGCTGCGGACGATGATGGAGCGGCTGATGGGCGGTCCGTCGATGCTGGCGCTGCTCACGGCCGGCCCCGACCGTGCCGAGCGCGCGCGGCTGTTCCGGCCGATCCTCGCGCCGGTCGACAAGCTGCTGCACGAGCAGATCCGCGAGCGCCGCGCGGCGCCGGGCGAGGACGTGCTCTCGCTGCTGCTCGACGCGCGCCACGAGGACGGCCGCCCGATGAGCGACGAGGAGCTGCGCGACGAGCTGGTGACGCTGCTGGTCGCCGGCCACGAGACCACCGCGACCGGGCTGTCATGGGCCGCCGAGCGCCTCGTCCGGCAGCCCGACGGCTGGGAGTCGCTGCAGGCCGGCGGGGAGGAGTACGCCGAGGCGGCGGGCAAGGAGGCGCTGCGCCTGCGCCCGGTCCTTCCGGTCGTGCTGCGCCACCTCCAGGCGCGGATGACGATCGCCGGCCTGGACCTGCCCGCCGGCACGGCCGTCGCGCCCTCGATCTACCTCGTGCACCGGCGCCCGGAGCTCTACCCCTGCCCCGCGGCGTTCCGCCCGGAGCGCTTCCTCGGCGACGATCCTCAAGGCGGCACCTACACCTGGATCCCGTTCGGCGGCGGCGTGCGGCGCTGCCTCGGCGCCGCGTTCGCGCTGATGGAGCTGCGCGTCGTGCTGGCCGAGCTCGCCCGCTCGCTGGACGCCGCCGCGGTCGACGCCAGGCCCGAGGCGACCCGCCGGCGGGCGATCACGCTGGTGCCGGCGCGCGGGGCGGAGGTCGTCCTGAGCTAACCTGCAACCATGCGGTTGCTTAGCTTAGGTGGCACGGTCTTCGTGGGCCGGCATCTGGTCGAGGCGGCGCTGGCGCGCGGGCACGACGTCACGACGTTCACGCGGGCACCGCGGCGCTGCCTGGGACTCGCGCGCGACGCCGAACTGGCGGTCCTCGACGCCTGGCGCGCCCGCCTGAGCTAGCGTTGCGGGTCGATGGCCGTCCGCAACGGAGACAACCCGTCCGAGCTGTTCCTGATCGACGGGAACTCGCTCGCCTACCGCGCATTCTTCGCCCTGCCCGAGTCGATCGCCACGTCCGACGGCCGACCGACCAACGCGATCTTCGGGTTCGCGTCGATGCTGGTGAAGATCCTCTCCGACCACGGCGACGTGCCGACCGTGGTGGTGTGGGACGCGGGGATGTCCGGCCGCAAGGAGATCTCGGCCGACTACAAGGCCCAGCGCTCGTCCCGGCCGGACCTGCTCAGGCAGCAGTGGCCGCACCTCGCCCCGCTCGTGGACGCGTTCGGCTATCCCAACGTGTCCGTCGAGGGCTACGAGGCCGACGACGTGATCGCCGCCCTGACCCAGCGCGCGCGCGACCAGGGGATCCCGGTCATGGTCGTGACCGGAGACCGCGACGCCTACCAGCTCGTCCGCGACGGCGTGCGGATCATGACGACGTCGCGCGGGATCACCGACACCAAGGTCTACGACCGCCAGGGCGTGATCGACCGCTACGGGATCCCGCCCGAGCTGGTGCCGGACTTCATCGGCCTGAAGGGCGACACGTCCGACAACATCCCGGGCGTCCCGGGCATCGGCGACAAGACCGCGGCCGAGCTGCTGCGGCGCTTCGGCTCGCTGGAGGAGGTGCTCGCGAGCGTCGACCAGATCTCCGGCGCCAAGCGCAAGCAGAACCTGACCGAGTTCGCCGAGGACGCGCGCGTCTCCAAGCGGCTCGCGACGATGGTCCGCGACGTGCCGATCGACCTGGACCTGCAGGCCGAGCTGACGCGGGAGCCCGACCGCTCGCAGCTGCGGGCCATCTTCCGCGACTTCGAGCTGCGCGACCCGCTGCGCCGGCTGGAGGAGGCGCTCGACGCGGCGGAGTCCGCGGCGATCCCGCGCCCCGAGGCCGAGACGGCGCGCACCGTGGCGGTCCGCAAGGGCGGCGCCGCCGACCTGCCGCGCCTGACGGGCGCCGAGCTGGCGATCGTGGCGACCGCGCCCGAGCCCGCCGAGGGCGAGCTGCTGCCGCGCGCGACCGGCTGGCGCTTCGGCGCCTACGCGGGCGGCCCGCACGCGCTGGCCGGCGACGTCGCCGATCCCGCCGAGCTGGTGGCCGCCGCCGGCGACCGCCCGGTGATCGGCCACGACGCCAAGGCGCTCGGCGAGGTGCCGGCCAACCTGACCTGGGACACCGAGGTCGCCGCCTACCTGCTCGACCCGGCGCGCCGCGGCTACCCGCTCGAGGAGCTGTGCGAGGAGCGCGGCATGGCGGTCACCGCCGAGGATCCCGAGGCGGTCCGCGCGGTGCTCGCGCACGAGCTGGCCGGCCGCCAGCGCGCGCAGGTCCGCGAGCGCGGGCTGGAGGACCTGCTGCGCGAGATCGAGCTGCCGCTCGTGCGCGTGCTGCGCGAGACCGAGAAGGCCGGAATCAAGCTCGACACCGCGCGGCTCGAGCACGCGGGGCTGCGCATGCGGGCCGACGCCGGACAGCTCGAGCGCGAGATCTGGGAGCTGGCCGGCGAGGAGTTCATGATCGGCTCCCCGCAGCAGCTCGCCGAGGTCCTGTTCGTCAAGCTCGGCCTCTCGCGCAAGCGGCGCGGCAAGACCGGCTTCTCGACTGACGCGCGCGTGCTGCAGGCGATCCGCGACGAGCATCCGATCGTGGAGAAGATCGAGCGCTGGCGCGAGCTCACGAAGCTCGTGCAGACCTACCTCGAGCAGCTCCCGGCCGCGATCGGCCCCGACGGCCGGCTGCACACCACGCTGCTGCAGACCAACACGACGACCGGCCGGCTGGCGTCGATCGACCCCAACCTGCAGAACATCCCGATCCGCTCGGAGATCGGGCGCGAGATCCGCGCCTGCTTCGTGGCCGAGCCCGGCAACGCGCTGATCTCGGTCGACTATTCGCAGGTCGAGCTGCGCGTGCTCGCGCACATCGCCGGCGAGGACGTGCTCAAGGACATCTTCCTGCGCGGCGAGGACGTCCACACCGAGACCGCCGCCGCGGTGTTCGACACGCCGCCCGACAAGCTCACGGTCGCGATGCGCTCGAAGGCCAAGATGGTCAACTACGGGATCGTCTACGGGCTCTCGGCCTACGGCCTCGCCGACCGGCTGCGGATCCCGCAGGAGGAGGCGCAGGAGTTCATCGACCGCTACCTCGAGCGCTTCCCGGCGGTCGCGCGGTTCATGGCCGACGCGGTCACGCAGGCAGAAGAGCACGGCTACGTGTCGACGCTGTTCGGCCGCCGCCGGCAGATCCCCGAGATCCGCGCGCGCAACTGGCAGACGCGCAAGCTCGGCGAGCGCCTCGCGGTGAACACGATCATCCAGGGCACCGCCGCGGACATCATCAAGGTCGCGATGGTCCGCTGCCACGACGCGCTGGCCGGCGCCGGCATGGCCACGCGCGTGATCCTGCAGATCCACGACGAGCTGCTGTTCGAGGGCCCCGAGGACGAGTCGCAGCGCGCCGCCGAGATCGTGTCCGCCGAGATGGTGGGCGCCGCCGAGCTGGACCCCCCGCTGGTGGTCGACGCCGGCGTCGGGCCCAACTGGCTGGCCGCGAAGTGACGAGCGCCCCGCCCTGATGGACCGCGGCGTCGCCGTTACGCTGGCGGCGGTCATCGGCGGCGCGCTGGCGCTCCAGGCGCCGCTGAACTCGATGCTCGGCCGCTCGGTCGGCAGCCTGCAGGCGACCGTCGTGGCGTTCGCCGTCGGCCTCGCCGCGCTGCTCGCCGTCTCCGCGTTCGCGGGCGGGCTGTCCGGCATCGCCGACGCCGGCGACGCCCCGTGGTGGGCGCTCGTCGGCGGCGGCGTGATCAGCGCGGTCTACGTCGCGTCGATCGTCTGGACGGTGCGTGCGCTGGGCGCGGGCGGCCTGACCGCCGCCACGATCACAGGCCAGTTCGCGGTCGCGATGGTCGTCGACCACTTCGGCTGGCTCGGCGTCGAGCGCCAGCCGGTCACGGTCGCGCGGCTGGCCGGGCTGGCGCTGGTCGCGACCGGAACCTGGCTGATCGTGCGCGATTAGGGGGCTGCGGCCACTGAACGGGCGGCACACGGGATGCGCCGGTCCGGCAGATCCCCGGGCGGCGGGATTGGACTGCGCCGCCGGGTGGCGACCACTACGGTGGGCGCATGGCCATCGCCGAGGATCCCACCAGCACCACGACCACCTCCTTCTGGCATCCGTTCGCCGACATGGGCGCCGTGTCGCAGGCGGAGCTCCTGATCGAGCGCGGCGAGGGAGTGCACGTCTTCGACGCCGAGGGCAAGCGCTACCTCGACGGGACGGCGAGCCTCTGGTACGCCAACCTCGGCCATGGGCGCAAGGACGTCACGCGGGCCGTCGTCGAGCAGATGGACCGCCTGGCCGCCTACTCCACGTTCGGCGACTTCTCCAACCCGCCCGCCAACGCGCTGGCCGCGCGCTTGGCGGCGCTCGCGCCGATGGACGACGCCAAGGTCTTCCTCGCCTCCGGCGGCGGCGACGCGATCGACTCGGCGGCGAAGATCGCCCGTCGGCACTGGATCCTGCAGGGCGAGCCTGAGCGCGTGCACATCATCAGCCGCACCAGCGGCTACCACGGCACCCACGCCTTCGGGACCTCGATCGGCGGGATCGAGGCCAACACCGCCAACTGGGGCCCTTTGATCCCGCACACCTCCGCGGTCGCCTTCGACGCGCTGCCCGCGCTCGAGCAGGAGATCCTGCGTGTCGGGCCCGAGCGCGTCGCCGCGTTCTTCTGCGAGCCGGTGATCGGGGCCGGCGGCGTGCACCCGCCGCCCGACGGCTACATCGAGGGCGTCGCCGACCTGTGCGCGGAGTACGGCATCCTGCTCGTGATCGACTCGGTGATCTGCGGGTTCGGCCGGCTCGGCACGTGGTTCGGCGTCGAGCGCTGGCCCGACGTCAAGCCGGACATGATCACGTTCGCCAAGGGCGTCACGAGCGGCTACCTCCCGCTGGGCGGCGTGATCGTCGACGGCGCGGTGGCGGCCCCGTTCTTCGCCGGCCCGGGCGGTCCGATGCTGCGCCACGGCGCGACCTACGCCGGGCATCCGACGTGCTGCGCGGCCGCGCTGGCCGTGCTGGACGCCTACGAGGCCGAGGGCTTGATCGGCCGCGGCCAGGAGCTGGAGGATCCGCTGCGCGACGCGCTGGAGCCGCTCGCCGACCATCCGGCCGTGGGCGAGGTCCGTGCCGGCCTCGGCCTCCTCGGCGCGGTCGAGCTCTCCGACGACGCGCTCGCCGCGGACCCCGGCGCCGTCGGCAAGGTCGTCGCGGGCGCGCGCGAGGCCGGCGTGCTCGTTCGGCCGCTGCTGCGCGGCGTCGCCGTCTCACCGCCGCTCGTCGTGGACGAGTCGCAGCTGGCCGAGCTGGCGGCCGGGATCCGTGCAGGCCTGGACCGGATCGGCGGCGTCGCCCCGAGCCAGCCGGACGCCGGCACCGGCGCGTGAACCGAGTCGGCCCCTCCGGCAGGTTCGCACCCGCTTGGACGGGCGCAGCCGGCGCCTGGCACCGTCAACCGGCGCTGACGGGCGCGAGCGTGGGGAAGCGCTCGCGCACGGCGGTGACGTAGCGGTCGCGCGAGACCGGGCCGCCGAAGCGGACGCGATCGTAGGGGGCGAACGGCCTGAGCAGCGCGTCGAGCTCGTCGACCGCCGCGCGCAGCGGGTCGAGCGGCGGCGGCTCCTGTGCGAGGAGCGCTTCGATGCGCGCGATCAGCTCGTCCTTGCGGCGGATCGCGGCGGGGGTGACCTCGTGCAGGCAGACCGCGTAGGCGCCGCTCAGGTAGTCCTCCCACTCGCCGGGCGCCTCGCGCTCGAACCAGGCGGGCAGCCGGTCGATCCCTCCGGCCCGCTCGGCCAGCGCGAGATGGTCGCGCGCCACCATCTCGGTGCCGTCGTCGAGCACGTACGCGGGCCCGGGCAGCCGCCCGGCGGCGATCTGCGCGCGGACGGCCTCGGGGTCCTCGACGGCCTCGTCGAGCGGCACGAAGTGGGCGGTGATGTAGGCGAGGTCGTCGGCGGTGAGCATGCGGCAGATCATCGCAAACGGATGCTTCGGCCGCGGCCGAACGGCCGACGTGGCACCCTGCAGCGATGGACGCCGAGCTCGCTCCCCTCGCGGCGCTGATCGCCGACCCGTCGCGGGCCGCGATGCTCGACGCCCTGATGGGCGGCGGCTCGCTGACCGCGGGCGAGCTGGCCCGCCGCGCGGGCGTCGCGGCATCGACCGCGACGGAGCACCTCACGCGGCTGGAGGCCGGCGGGCTGGTGGTCAGCGAGCGTCGCGGGCGGGTGCGCCGCGTGCGCCTCGCGGGTGCCG
>JBPCNM010000320.1:0-16800 GCA_051001255.1 Solirubrobacteraceae bacterium | reverse complement strand
GGGGGCCGATGGTGGTTCTTCCAGCGGCCGGCGCGTCCGGCAGAAGGGCTCGGGCACCCGCGCGCTGCAGGCGCTCGAGCTGGTGCGCGCCCGCCCCGGCATCTCCATCCCGGAGCTCGCCGAGGCGATGAGCATCAAGCAGAACTACCTCTACCGGGTGATGCCGACCCTTGCCAACGAGGGACAGGTGGTGAAGTCGGGCAAGGGCTGGCACAGCCGCGACACGTAACGTCGCCTGCCCGCCAACACGGCGGATAGCGCCACGACGGTCAGCCGACCAGCCCCAGCTTCCCGACGGCGTCGCGCTCGCCGACGAGCTCCTCGACGGTCTTGTCGATCCGCTGCCGGGAGAACTCCGGCACGTCGAGGCCCTCGACGATCTCCCACTCCCCGCCCGACGTGCGGACCGGGAACGAGGAGATGATCCCCTCCGCGATGCCGTAGGAGCCGTCGGACGGCACCGCCATCGAGACCCAGTCGCCGTCGGCGGTGCCGTCGACCCAGTCGCGCAGGTGGTCGATCGCCGCGTTGGCCGCCGAGGCGGCCGAGGAGGCGCCGCGCGCATCGATGATCTCGGCGCCGCGCTTGCCGACCCGCGGGATGTAGGTGTCGGCGACCCAGGACTCGTCGCCGACCGCGTCCCACGCGCGCTCGCCGCGCACCTTCGCGTTGAACAGGTCCGGGTACATCGTCGGCGAGTGGTTGCCCCAGACCGCCATGTTGGTGATCTCCGACACGGACGCGCCGGTCTTCTCGGCCAGTTGCGCGACCGCGCGGTTGTGGTCGAGCCGGGTCATCGCGGTGAAGCGCTCGCGCGGCACGCCGTCGGCGTTGCTCATCGCGATCAGCGCGTTCGTGTTGGCGGGGTTGCCGACCACGAGCACCTTGACGTCGTCCGCGGCGCCGGCGGCGATCGCCTCGCCCTGCGGCTTGAAGATCGCGCCGTTGGCCTCCAGCAGGTCGGCGCGCTCCATTCCCTTGGTGCGCGGGCGGGCGCCGACGAGCAGGCCGATGTTCGCGCCGTCGAACGCCCGGGAGGCGTCGTCGAAGACGTCGATCCCTGCCAGCAGCGGGAACGCGCAATCGAACAGCTCCAGCGCCGTGCCCTCCGCCGCCTTGACCGCCTGCGGCACCTCGAGCAGGTTGAGGTGCACGGGCCGGTCGGGGCCGAGCAGGTGCCCGGACGCGATCCGGAACAGCAGCGCGTAGCCGATCTGCCCCGCGGCTCCGGTGACGGTCACTCTCGTGGGCGTGCTCACGTGGTCATCTCCTCGATCACGGCGTCGGCGAACTGCGAGGTGCCGACGGCCGTCGGGTCGTCACGGGTCGGCTTGAGGTCGTAGGTGACCTTCTCGCCCTGCTTGATCACGGACGCGATCGCGCCCTCCAGCCGGTCGGCCGCCTCGCGCTCGTCCAGGTGGCGCAGCATCAGCACGCCGGAGAGCATGAGCGCGGTCGGGTTGACCTTGTTGGCGCCCTTGTACTTCGGGGCGGAGCCGTGGGTCGCCTCGAACATCGCCGCCTCGGTGCCGATGTTGCCGCCCGGCGCGAGGCCCAGGCCGCCGATCATGCCGGCGCCGAGGTCGGAGACGATGTCGCCGTAGAGGTTGGGCAGCACGATCACGTCGTACTCCTCCGGGCGCGACACCAGCTGGTTGCAGAGGTTGTCGATGATCCGGTCCTCGAACTCGATGTCCTCGTAGTCCTTCGCGACCCTGCGGGCGACGTCGAGGTAGAGGCCGTCGGTGTGCTTCATGATGTTGGCCTTGTGGGCCGCGGTGACCCTGCGGCGGCCGTTCTCCCGCGCGTAGTCGAACGCCGCGCGCACGATGCGCTCGGAGCCGAAGACGGAGATCGGCTTGATCGAGATGCCGGAGTGCTCGCGGATCTTGGAGCCGTCGAGCTCCTCGATGAACGCGCGCAGCCGCTCGGCGCCGTCGGAGTCGCACTCGAACTCGATCCCCGCGTAGAGGTCCTCGGTGTTCTCGCGCACGAGCACGATGTCGGTCTCGGGGAAGCGGGTGCGCACGCCCTCGTAGGCCTTGCAGGGCCGGATGCAGGCGTAGAGGTCGAGCTCCTTGCGCAGCAGCACGTTGACCGAGCGGAAGCCGGAGCCGACCGGTGTCGTGGTCGGGCCCTTGATGCCGACGCGGTTGCGCTTGATCGACTCCAGCGTGCGGTCCGGTAAGGGGTTGCCCTCCTCGTCGTAGACGTCCTGGCCCGCGGGCTGCTCGTCCCAGGAGAACTCGACGCCGGTCGCCTCGAGCACGCGGCGGGTCGCTTCCGCCAGCTCGGGCCCGGTGCCGTCACCCGGGATGAAGGTGACTTCGTATGCCATGTGACTCCTCGATGCGAATTCAGCTGGGGGGCGATGCTATGCGACCATGGGTATCCGATGACGGGCTCGCGCTCACTTCCGCTGCTGCGGATCTTCGGTATCCGGGTGGGCGTCAACTACTCGTGGTTCCTGGTCCTGTTCGTCGTCCTCTTCGTGCTCTGGGACTCGCTGTCGGAGACGCTGGACGCGAGCGAGACCACCGTCTACGTGGTCGCCGTGGTCGCCGCGGCGAGCTTCTTCGGCTCGATCGTGCTGCACGAGCTCGGCCACGCGCTCGCCGCGCAGCGGGAGGGGATCGGGGTCGACGGCATCGACTTGTTCCTGTTCGGCGGCGTGATGAAGATGAGCCGGGAGACCGACTCGCCGGGTGCCGAGTTCCGGGTCGCGGTGGCCGGGCCGCTGGTCACGCTCGCGATCGTGGTGCTCGCCTCGGTGGCGGCGATCCTGCTGGCCGGGGTGGACTCGTTCTGGGACGCCGCGCGCCTCTCGCGCACCGCCGACGCCAGCCCGGTCGAGGTCGTCGTCTCCCTGCTGGTCATGATGAACCTGCTGCTGTTGGTGTTCAATCTCGTGCCGGCCTTCCCGCTCGACGGCGGGCGGATCGCGCGCGCGGCGGCGTGGAAGCTGACCGGCGACCGCCACCGCGCCACGCGCTTCGCCGCCCGGATCGGGATCGGCTTCGGGTACCTGCTGATGGCCGGCGGCCTGGCGGTCATCGTGTTGGTCGAGGGCGCCACGTTCGACGGGATCTGGTTCGGGGCGCTCGGCTGGCTGCTGGCCTCGGCCGCGCGGGGTACGCTCGCGCAGACCGCGTTCACCGAGCAGATCGCCGGCATCACGGTCGCCGACGTGATGGACGCCGAGCCGGTGACGATCCCCGCCGCGCTGCCGGCCGCCGCCGCCTACGAGGACTACTTCCTGCGCTACCAGGGCTGGGACTGGTTCGCGGTCGTCGAGGACGATGGCCGCTACGCCGGCCTGGCGCACCGCAGCGCCGTCGAGCACGCGGCGCTGCAGGAGGGCGGGGCGATGGCGGTGCGCGACCTCGTGGCCCCGGCGGGCGCCGACGGCCAGGTCCCCGCCGACGCCCCGCTCGAAGCGCTGATCGCGTCCGAGCCGCTGCGCCGCCTCGGCGCGCTGATGGCCGTCGACGCCGACGGCCGCCTGCGCGGCGTGGTCACGTTCGAGCAGGTCACCCGCGCCCTCCGCGCGCAACTGGCGACCTGAACGGGGTCAGACCCTCTTTAGGTCGCGCCCCGCTACGCGCGGCCGGCGACCTGCAGGATCACGGCGGGGATCTCCTCGAACCGGTCCTTGGAGAGCACCGTGTGGATGCCGGCCTCCGCCGCGCGCCGATGCACCTCGTCGTCCACCCAGGCGCTGCACAGCACGATCGGCAGGTCGGGACGGCGGGCGAGCAGCATCGGCGCGGCCTCGAAGCCGTCGAGCCGCGGCATGCGGGCGTCCATGACGACCACGTCGGGCACGAGCGCGTCGAGCTGCTCGAGCGCCGCCTCCACCCCGTCGGCCTCGCCCACGATCTCCACGTCCACCTCGGCGTGGGCGACGATCGTGCGGATCAGGAAGCGGACGTCGGCGTGGTCGTCGACGATCAGCGTGCGCACGGCGGACATGGGAGGGGGCAGTATGCCCAACCCATTTCAATAAGATCGCTCGCCATGCCCGCACACGACGTTCTGATCATCGGCGCCGGCCTCGCCGGCCAGCGGGCCGCCCTCGCGGCCGCCGAAGCCGGAGCGACCGTGGCCGTCATGTCCAAGGTGCACCCCGTCCGCTCGCACTCCAATGCGGCCGCGGGCGGCATCAACGCCGCGCTGAACCCCGAGGACTCCTGGGAGTCGCACGCGTTCGACACCGTCAAGGGGTCGGACTACCTCGGCGACCAGGACGCGATCGAGATCATGTGCCGCGAGGCGCCCGGCGAGGTCCTGTGGCTCGAGCATCGCGGGGTGACCTTCCACCGCAGCCCGGAGGGCAAGCTCGGCACGCGCGCGTTCGGCGGCGCCTCCGCCGCCCGCACGTACTACGTGGCCGACATCACCGGCCAGGCGCTGCTGCACGTGCTCTACGAGCAGCTGATGAAGGTCCACGCCCAGGTCGAGCGGTACGAGGAGTGGTTCGTGACCGCGCTCGTGCAGGACGACGAGGGCGACTGCTGCGGCGCGGTGGCGCGCAACATCCGCGACGGCTCGATGGAGCTGTTCAGCGCCAAGGCGGTCATCCAGGCCTCCGGCGGCGCCGGCCAGTGCTTCAAGCCGACCACCAACGCGCTCATCTGCACCGGCGACGGGATCGCCCAGTCGTTTCGCATCGGCGCGCCGCTGCTGGACATGGAGATGATCCAGTATCACCCGACCACGCTGGCCGGGAACGGCATCCTGATCACCGAGGGCGCCCGCGGCGAGGGCGCGCACCTCTACAACGCCGCGGGCGAGCGCTTCATGGAGCGCTACGCGCCCAACAAGATGGAGCTCGCCTCGCGCGACGTGGTCAGCCGCTCCGAGCAGACCGAGATCAACGAGGGCCGCGGCTTCCCCGACGGCACCGTGGCGCTCGACATCACCAAGGTGCCGCGCAAGCGCACGCTCGAGGCGCTGCGCGAGATCGTCAACATCGGGCGCGACTTCGCCGGCGTGGACATCACGCGCGAGCCGATCCACATCAAGCCCGGCTGCCACTACATCATGGGCGGCGTCAAGACCGACGTGTGGGGCGCGACCGACATCCCCGGCCTCTACGCCGCGGGCGAGGTCGCCTGCGTGTCGGTCCACGGCGGCAACCGCCTGGGCGCCAACTCCCTGCTCGACACGCTGATCTTCGGCCGCCGCTCGGGCGAGCACGCGGCGCAGCGCGCCGCCGGCATGGGGATGCCCCGGGCGCCAGAGGCCGCGCTGGCCGACGAACGCCGCGCGATCGCCCGCATCATCGGCCGCGAGAGCGGCGGCCGGCGCATCTCGGAGATCAAGGACGAGCTCGGCGAGATGATGAACGAGAAGTGCGCGGTCTTCCGGACGCAGGAGGGCCTCACCGAGGCGCAGTCCACGATCGTGCGCCTCAAGGAGGAGGCCTCGGTCGCGGCGATCGACGACCGCGGCACCGTGTTCAACCAGGACGTGCTGGGCGCGATCGAGCTGGGGTACATGCTCGACGTGGGCGAGTGCATCGTCATGGGCGCGCTGGAGAGAAAGGAATCGCGCGGCGCGCAGTTCCGGCTCGACTTCCCGGAGCGCAACGACGACGACTGGCTCAAGCACATCACCCTGTCGGTCAACGGCGGCGACGTGCCGACGATCTCCTACTCGCCGGTGACGATGACCCAGTGGGAACCCCAGGAGCGCACCTACTGATGGCCGAGTACACGCTGAGACTCCGCCGCTACTCGCCCGAGACGGGCGAGGCGCCCTACTGGGAGGACTTCCAGGTCGACCTCGACGGACACCGCTCCGTCCTTGACGGCATCCTCCAGGCGCGCGACCGCACCGACGGCTCGATCGGCATCCGCTGCTCCTGCCGCGCGGCGATCTGCGGCTCCTGCGGCGTGCGCATCAACGGCAGGCCGAACCTCGCGTGCCACATGCACCTCGACAAGGCCACCGAGAACGCGGTCGACGGCATCATCACGGTCGAGCCGATGGGCAACATGCCGGTGCTCAAGGACCTGATCGTCGACATGGACGCGGTCCACTGGAAGAAGATCCAGCGCGTGACGCCGTGGCTGCTGCCGGACGGTCCCGACCCCGAGCGCGAGCACATCGTGGCGCCCGAGTCGATGATCGACGTCACCCAGTCGATGGCCTGCATCCAGTGCGGCGCCTGCGTCTCGGACTGCCTCTCGATGGAGGTCGACCCGCTGTTCATCGGGCCGGCGGCGCTCGCGAAGGCCTACCGCTTCGTCGGCGACCCGCGCGACGGCCAGCACTACGAGCGCCTCAAGGACCTCGCCGAGGACCCGCACGGCATCTACGACTGCACCCACTGCTTCAACTGCATCGAGGCGTGCCCCAAGGGCGTGGCGCCGATGAGCCAGATCATGCGGCTGCGCCGCATCGCGGGCTCCGACCACGAGATCGACGACCGCAACAACGGCCACCGGCACGAGCAGGCGTTCGTCAAGAACATCGAGCGCAACGGGCTGCTGCACGAGGCCGACCTGCTGCCCGACTCCTACGGCGGCAAGTTCCACCCGCGCGCCATCCCGGTGCTGACCGGCTCGCTGCCCGCGATCCTCAAGGCGCTCCAGCGCGGCAAGGTGACGCCGCGCAAGGCGCTGCTGCACTCCCACAAGGCCGGAGACGACGTCAAGCGCATCTACAAGCACGTCCACGACAAGGAGGAGCGCTACGAGCTCAACCTGTACGTGGCGGGCGAAGAGGACGAGCCGGGCGACGACGCCCCCCAGGCCGGCCACGCCGACGCGGCGGGCAGCCATCTGCCCGAGGAGAGGAGCCCGAACCAGTGAAGGTCGCCTACTGGCCCGGCTGCGTGAGCCGGGGCTTCACCCCCGAGCTGCACGGGTCGATGGCGAAGGTCGCCCCGCTGCTCGACATCGAGCTCGTCGAGCTCGACCGCGCGAGCTGCTGCGGCGCCGGCGTGATCGCCGAGCACAACCAGGAGCTGGCCGACACGCTCAACGCGCGCACGTTCGCGCTTGCTGGGCAGGTTGAGGGCGCGGACCTGATGATGAACATCTGCTCCACCTGCCAGGGCGCGCAGTCCGAATGCCAGGAGCGCCTGGACGGCAACACGGAGTACCGCGAGCACGTCAACGAGACGCTGTCGGCCGAGGGCCTGAGCTACGAGAAGGGCCTCGCCAACAAGCACTTCCTGTGGCTGATGGTGGAGGAGATCGGGCTCGATCGGATCGCCTCGATGGTCAAGCGGCCGCTGACCGGCCTGCGCGTCGGGCCGTTCTACGGCTGCTACATCGTGCGCCCCACCGACCGCCTCGGCATCGACCGCGACACCCCGCGCGACACGTACCTGCACGCGCTCATCGAGGCGCTGGGCGGCACGGTGGTCGACTACGCCGGCCAGTACAAGTGCTGCGGGTTCCCGATCATCACGATGAACCAGCAGGCCTCGCTCAAGCAGGCCGGCCGTCACCTCGGCGACGCACTCGACGCGGACGCCGACTGCCTGGTCACGCCCTGCCCGCTGTGCCACCTCAACCTCGACCTCCAGCAGCCGCTGGCCGAGAAGGTGGTCGGTCGGCCGCTCGGCATGCCGGTGCTCCACCTCCCGCAGATGGTCGGGCTCGCGCTCGGGCTGGATCCGAAGGAGCTCGGGCTCTCGAAGCACGTCGTCAAGCCGACGTCCGTGATCGATTGGTCGACCTCCGTCCTCGCCGGCGTCCCGAACGCCGCGTAGCGCGCGCCTAGCAACGCGGGCAGGTGGTCGGGTACGTTGGCGCCATGCTCGCTCGCAACCTCGCGCGTACGCTAGGAACGGCCGCCGCACTCGCCGTCGCCGTCGCCGTCGGAACGGCCGGCGCCCACGGCGAGGCCGGTCACGCCGCGGCCAAGAGGATCACGGCGGCCGGCGTCGGCAAGGTCAAGCTCGGCAAGACGTTCGGGCGGCTGCGCTCGGCCGGACTGGTCGGCAGGCTGCGCCCGGGATGCGAGCTCGGCGGGCCGGACACCCGCTCGGCGCGCCTGCGCGCCCCGCTGAAGGGCTCGGTCGACTTCACGACCACCTCGCCGCGGAGGGTTAGGAGCATCTCGGTCACCGGCGGCGCGAGGGCACGCGGCGTCGGGATCGGGGCGAGCATCGCCGACATCGAGGCGGCGTTCCCGAAGGCCAAGATCGATCACGGCACCGAGGATGTCTTCGGCCTGACACTCGTGAAGATCCCCAGGCGCGGCGGCGGCCGGCTCCAGTTCGCGGTCCCGGTCGACACGAGGAAGGTCGACGTCATCGGCATCCCGTTCATCGCGTTCTGCGAGTAGAGGCACGAGCGGTCATGAGCGACACCGGGCTCGAGTCGCGCAGCCGCGCGCGCTGTTCCGGGCCGCCTTCAGCAACGCGCCGATCGGCATGGCGATCGTGGACGCGTCCGACCGGATCCGAGTTCGTCACCGATCAGGAGACCGCCGACCTGCTCCTGGCCAGGGGCGTCGACTACGCACAGGGCTTCCACATCAGCCGGCCCGGGCACGTCGAGGGCGTCCTCGGGGCGCTGTCGAGCTAGTTCACGCGGCCTGGCGGGCGGGCACCCGCACAAGCTTGCGCTCGTGCAGCACCTCGGCGATCTGCACGGCGTTCGTCGCGGCGCCCTTGAGCAGGTTGTCGCCGACCACCCACAGGTTCAGCGCACGCTCGTGCGACGGGTCGCGGCGGATCCGCCCGACCAGCACCTCGTCGCGACCGGCCCCGGCGAGCGCCGTCGGGTAGCCGTTGCGCGCGGGGTCGTCGACGACCTCCAGCCCGGGCGCGCCGCGCAGCAGGGCGCGCACCGCGTCGGGCTCGATCGGCTCGCGCGTCTGCACGTTGACGGACTCCGAGTGCGCTGCGATGACCGGGACGCGCGCGCAGGTCACCGAGATGCCGATGTCGGGCTGCTCGAGGATCTTGCGCGTCTCGTGCATCATCTTGCGCTCTTCGTCGGTGTAGTCGTCGCCGTCTTTGAAGCTGCCGGCGCCGCCGAGCACGTTGAACGCGATCGGGTGGGGATAGACGGACGGCGGCGGCGGCTCGGTCCCGTGCAGGACGGCATGCGTCTGCGCCTCGAGCTCCTCCACCGCCTTGACGCCCGTGCCGGACACCGACTGGTAGGTGGAGACGATCAGCCGCTCGATGCCGGCGGTGTCGAGGATCGGCTTGAGCACGACCATCAGCTGCATCGTGGAGCAGTTGGGGTTGGCGATCAGGCCCTGGTGGCGCTCGAGCGCGTGCGGGTTGACCTCGCTCACGACGAGCGGGACGTCCTCCTCGCGGCGGAACCTCGAGGAGTTGTCGACGACTACGCTGCCCGCCTCCACGAAGCGCGGGGCCCACTCGCCCGAGGTCGTCGCGCCGGCGCTGAACAGCGCCAGGTCGAAGCCCTGGATCGTGTCCTCGTCGAGCGCCCGGACGACGCCGGCGCCCTCCAGCTCGCGCCCGGCGGAGCGGGCGGAGGCGAACGGCACGGTCTCGCGCGCCGGGAAGCCGCGCTCGCGCAGCTTGACCAACATGACGGCCCCCACGCCCCCCGTGGCGCCTACCACCGCGACCCGGTATCCCTCGCTCATCTGGCGGCTCCCTGCTCGAAGGGGTGTTCGATGCGGATGTCGTCGGCGCCCAGCTCGAACGCCTCGTGCAGCGCCTTGACCGCGGAGGTCACCTGGTCGCCCTGCACGACGCACGAGATCTTGATCGGCGAGGTGGAGATCATCTCGATGTTGATCCCCTCGCGGCCGAGCGTGCTGAACACCTTGGCCGCCACGCCGGGGTGCGTCTTCATGCCGGCGCCGACGATCGAGACCTTGCCCATCGTCGGGTCCTCGGCGACGCGCGCGATGCCGACGTCGGCGACGATCGCCTGCAGCGCGTCGCGCGCCGCGCGGACGTCCGCCCGCGGGACGGTGAACGACAGGTCGGCGCCGGCGCCCTCTGACTCCGGCTCGTTCTGGATGATCAGGTCGACGTTGACTTGGGCTTCGGCCAGCGCCGTGAAGATCCGGCCGGCGATGCCCGGATGGTCGGGCACGCCGAGCAGCGTGATCCGCGCCTCGTCGGTGGAGTGCGTCACCGCGGTGATCAGGGGGCGTTCCATCGTCTCCTCTTCTCCGATGACGTAGGTCCCGGGGTCCTCGGTGAACGAGGAGCGGCAGTGGATCCGCACCCCGTGGGTGCGCGCGTACTCGACCGAGCGCAGCTGCAGCACGCCGGCCCCGGAGGCCGACATCTCGAGCATCTCCTCGAAGGAGACGACCGGGAGCATGCGCGCGTCGGGGACGATGCGGGGGTCGGCGGAGAACACGCCCGCGACGTCGGTGTAGATCTCGCACACCTCGGCGCCGATCGCGGCGGCGAGCGCGACGGCGGTGGTGTCCGAGCCGCCGCGGCCGAGCGTGGTGACGTCCTTGGTCGTCGAGACGCCCTGAAAGCCGGCGACCAGCACGATCAGGTCCTCGTCGAGCGCCTCGCGGATGCGGTTGGCGCGGACGTCGAGGATGCGCGCCCGGGTGTGCGAGGTGTCGGTCACGATCCCGGCCTGCGAGCCGGTCAGCGAGATCGCGCGGTGGCCAAGGTCGTTGATCGCCATCGCGCACAGCGCGCAGGAGATGCGCTCGCCGGTGGAGAGCAGCATGTCCATCTCGCGCGGGTCCGGCGTCGTCGAGACCTCCTCCGCGGAGGCGATCAGCTCGTCGGTCGTCTTGCCGCGCGCCGACAGCACGGCCACGACCCGCTGCCCCTGCTCGCGCGCCTTGACGATCCGCCGGGCGGCGCGCTTGATCCGCTCGGCGTCAGCGACCGACGTCCCCCCGAACTTCATCACGACGGTGCCGGGCACGCTCGCAGTGTAGGCACTAGGTGCGCAGGCGGCCCAGCCGCGCCGCGGCCTCGTCGATCACCTCGTCGCGCTTGCAGAACGCGAAGCGCACGAGCGGGCGGCCGGCCGCCTTGTCGTCGTAGAACACGACCGTGGGGACCGCGACGACACCCGCGCGCTCGGGCAGCGCGAGGCAGAACGCATGGCCGTCGCGCTCGCCCAGCGGCCGGATGTCGACCGTCACGAAGTAGGTGCCGGCCGGGCGGAAGACCTCCAGGCCGGCCGCCTCCAACCCGGCGCAGAGGCGGTCGCGCTTGGCTTGCAGCTCGGCGCGGAAGGATTCGAAGTAGGCGTCGGGCAGGCTCAGCGCGTGCGCGATCGCGGGCTGGAACGGCGCGCCGCTCGCATACGTGAGGAACTGCTTGACGGTCTGGACGGCGGAGACGAGTGCGCGCGGTCCGGTCGCCCAGCCGATCTTCCAGCCGGTGAGCGAGAACGTCTTGCCGGCCGAGGAGATCGTCAGCGTGCGCTCGGCCATGCCGGGCAGGGTGGCGAGCCCAACGTGCTCGCGGCCGTCGAACACGAGGTGCTCGTAGACCTCGTCGGTGACGGCGAGCACGTCGCGCTCGCGGCAGTGGCCGGCGACCAGCTCGAGCTCCTCGCGGGTGAACACCTTGCCCGTCGGGTTGTGCGGCGAGTTGAGCAGGACGAGCCGGGTGCGGGGCGAGAACGCGGCGGCGAGCGCGTCGGGGTCGATCGCGTAGCCGGGGGGGCGCAGCACGACGGTGCGCCGCTCGGCGCCCGCGAGCGCGATGCACGCCGCATAGGAGTCGTAGTAGGGCTCGAAGGTGACGACCTCGTCGCCGGGCTCGCAAAACGCGAGCAGCGCCGCGGCGATCGCCTCCGTCGCCCCCGTGGTCACCAGCACCTCGCCGTCGGGGTCGAGCTCGACGCCGCGAAAGCGCCGCTGGTGGGCGGCGATCGCCGCCCGCAGCTCCGGGATGCCGGGGCCGGGCGGATACTGGTTGGCGCCCGCGCGCATCGCGACGACCGCGGCCTCGAGCACCTCCGACGGCCCGTCGGTGTCCGGGAACCCCTGGCCGAGGTTGATCGCCCCCGTCCGCGCCGCGAGCGTCGACATCTCCGCGAAGATCGTCGTGCCGAAGCCGGCGAGCTTGCCGGTCAGGAACGGGCGCGCCTGGATCGCCATCGCGGGCAGCCTACGACGGCGAGCGGCGCGGCGGGGGCTATGGGTTGCGAGTTCTCGCAACGGCTTCGTGCAGGTTGCGCGCTGATGCGACCCGGCGGCGACCGGCACGCTGGGGCGAGTCTCCAGGCCACCTCAAGGACGAAAGCCGATGCACGCATACCGCAGTTCCCGAACGCTGCCGCGGATCGGCGCCGCGTTCGCGACGTCGCTGACCCTTCTCGCCCTCTCGGGCGACCCGGCGCGCCGCGGGCGCCTCGCTCTACGGTGAGGGGCTGCACATCGCCTCGGGGCGCTCGTCGACCCCCGACGGCCGGACCTTGGTGTCTGACCACAACGCCCGGCACGGGACATCGAAGTTGCGGGATAGTTCCTACCATCGGCGGCCGTACCGCGGTAGGATGCCCTATGAAGGTCGACAAGCTGAGCGTCTCATTCGATCCGGATCTTGGCGACGCCGTCCGCGCTGCCGCGCGGCAGCGCGGCGGGGGTGTGTCTCGGTGGCTGGCGGACGCGGCGGCAGCCAAGCTCCGCACCGAGGCGCTGGCCGATTTCCTCGACGCCTGGGAAGCAGAGCACGGATCGCTCACCGCCGCCGAGCTGGCTACGGCCGCCGCCGAGCTGGCCCTGCCGAAACCGGCGACTACCGAGCCGGCGGCATGAGTGCGTTGGCGCTCGACGCCGGGGCGTTCGTCGCAGTGGACCGGGGAAGCCGGGCGATGATGGCCCGCCTCCGCATGGCCCAGCAAGCGGGACTGGAGCTGCGCAGCACGGGAGTGGTCATCACCCAGGTGTGGCGAGACCCCGCCGGCCGCCAGGCGAACCTTGCCCGACTTCTCAAGTCCGTCGACATCAAAGCCGTGGATGAGCACCTGGGCAGGGAAGCAGGGGTGCTACTGGGCCGAGCCGGTACGAAGGATGCTGTCGACGCGAGCGTCGTGGCCGTGTCTGCGGCGGGCGACCGCATCCTGACCGGTGACGCCGGCGACATCCGCGCACTCGTCGCGGCGTCTGGGCGGTCGATCCTCGTCGTCCCCTGCTGACGACGACGCGTACGTAGAAGGATCCGCGTGCGAAACGAGCTGCGAGGCCCTCTTCTTGAGAGCTGGCGGGGAAGAGCCTCGCGGCGTGCTCGGGGCGGACCGGTGCGATCGCGGTCCGGCTAACGACCGCAGCTGGCGACAATCTCGTTGGCAAGTCCGAACTGCCGCGGCAGGTCGCTCCCGAGGAAGCGCGTGATCTTGGTGATCCGGTCCCTGGACATGGTCAGGACGAGGACGCCGGTGGGGTATGCGGTGGGCTCGTCCAGGCCGCTGAGGTAGCAGCCGAAGGCGGGCTGGCCGTTTGCCCGCGTCGGCAGAAGCCTGAGGCGCCGTTGCACGCGCCAATCGGTACTTGTGCGAAGGAAGCTCGCGATCGCCTCGCGGCCCATGTACTCGTGCGGCGCCGGCGGCATGACGAGCCACGCGTCGTCGGTCAGCAGCGCAACGACGCTGCCGATATCGCCTGCGGTGAATGCCGCGGCGAAGCGGCGCGCGAGGTTGTCCTCGGCGGCTGAGCCGCGGCCACCGAAGGGTTCATGGCAGGTGGCACTTCGGGCCAGGGCTGCCCGCGCGCGTTGCAGCGCGCCTTTGACGGCGGTTGGGCTGCTGTCCAGCATGCCGGCCACCTCTATGGTGGAGAAGCCGAGCACATCGGCGAGGATGACGGTTGCGGTCTGCCGCGGCGACAGCCGCTGCAGCGCAGCGATGAATGCCAGCTCGACCGCCGCGTGCGCCTCGTACCGCGCCGCAGGGCCCGGGGCAGCGTCTTCGATGTCCTCGAGCCAGGCGTCCGGGTACGGCTCGAGCCAGGTCACCTCGCCGCGGCGAGATGGGTCGGGCGGGATGAACGGGGGAACCGGTTCTGCGGGTGGGCGCCGCTTGGCATCGCGGATGGCGTTCAGGCAACGGTTGGTGGCGATGCGGTAGAGCCAGGCGCGAAGCGACGAACGGCCCGCGAACCCGTCAAGGCCGCGCCAGGCCGCGATCAGCGTTTCCTGAAGCAGGTCTTCGGTATCGGTCAGCGAGCCGAGCATCCGGTAGCAATGCAGATGCAGTTCACGAACATACGGGCCGGTGAGCTCGCGGAAGGCTTGCTCGTCTCCAGCCCGCGCTCGGTCGAGAACGGAGGCGCTCACCGACGCATCGTGGCACGCCGCGCATCGCAGCTTGGAGACGGAAACGTCTGCAAGCCGCGTTCCGCAACGGCGGTTGATGGTGTCTCAACAGACATCGCCGTCGAGACCAGGAGGACACCGACATGACCGACAGCACCGGCAAGGCTCTGCGAACAGCACTTGCCTACTACGAGGCGTGGACGAACCACGACTTCGACCGCGCGATGACCTTCATCGCCGACGACATCGTCTGCCACGCACCGGCTGGCCGGCTCGACGGTGCCGACGCGTTTCGCGGCTTCATGGAGCCGTTCACGCAGATCGTGACCCGGTCTGCATTGATCGCCGCGTTCGGCGACGACCAGACGGCGGTGCTGATGTACGACACGGACACCGTCCCGGTGCCCAACGCCCCGGGAGCCGAGTGCCTCACGCTCAGCGAGGGCGCGATCTCCCAGATCAGGATCATCTTCGACCGAGCGCCGTTCGTGGCCGCGCGCCAGGCCGCGCCGGAGAGCTAGGTGGTGCCGCGGAGCCCTGTCAGCGCTTGCCGCGGACCTTGAGCGGGCGCTCGAGGCGCTCTGGCGCGAGGTGCGCCGCGTCCGGGCCGGCCTGGACCCGAAGCACGTAGCGTCCGCCCTTGAGCCGCTTGGCGGCCGCGCGTGAGCCCGGGCGCCGGCATGCGGACCTCGACGACCTGCTCGGCCACCCGCGTGGACTCGCGCCCGCCGGCGGCGAGCCCGCGCCCGCGCGTGAACCGGCTGGCGTCGAGCGTGCCCGTCGGAAGCTCCGGCGCCACCAGCGGCAGCAGGGCGGCGTGCGTGGAGCCCATCCGCGTCTCGCCGTCCGCCAGCAGCGGCGCGGGCTTGAGCTCGCCGCCCGCCACCCCGCCCAGCTCGGCGACCCGGTAGCGGATCGTGTACGGCTGCGACGGGTCGGCGAACTCCAGCAGCCACGTGTCGCTGATCGCGTGGTCCGGGAAGCGGACCTCGCGGATCTCCACTGTGCCGCCGGCCGGGACCGTGCGCAGCTTGGCCGGCGCGTTCCAGTTGAGCAGCGGGATGCCGGAGTAGGCGCGACGGGCCAGCGGCGCCCCCTCGAGGATCGCGAGGGCCTCGGCCTGCGCCGCGTCGGCGACGACCGGGTCGCCCGCGACGGCGAGGCGCTCGAGCGCCGCGGCGAGGTCGTCCACCGGCGCGCCGGGGGACCCCAGCCCGGCGAGCGCCGTGCCGGAGTCGTCCGCCGGCGTGCAGGGGTCAGCCAGCGGGCGGCACCGCTCCCCGGCGCCACCCGCACACCCGAGCTCCCCCACGACCTCGGCCTCCGCCCCTGCCGCCGGCAGCATCAGCGCGGCGATCAGGAGGATGAGGAGGCAGATGGCCGAGCGCGCATGCATCTGCACGCCATGCTCCGCCGCGGGCGCGGCGCGGCCATGAGCAGGTTCTGCGCATCAGCGTTGCCAGATCTCGCACATCCGCCCGCGGCGCGAGCCGCTCGGCGAGCGCGCGCAGACGATTCAGGGCGTCGAAACCGGGGGCAGGCGCCGGTCGAGCTCCTCGCGGACCGAGCGCTGGACCTCCTCGAAGGAGGCGTCGAGGTCGCGCTGGACGTCGGAGACCTGCTCGTCGAGCGTCTGGTCGACCTCGTCGCCGACCACCGTGAGCATGTACGCGGTGCCGCCCAGCACGAGCGCCGTCTGGACGAGCAGCAGCACGAGGAGCGCCGGCCACAGGCGCCGCTTGTAGCTGCCGCCGCACCACGGACAGTGCCGGTCGCCCGTGTACGCGAGCGTGCTGCAGCGCGGACAGAGCTTCTGGACGGCCTCGCCGGGTGCCTGACGCATGCCGCGAGGCTAGAAGGTGCGCCGCTGCGTAGGCTCCGGTGCCCATGTCGATTCCCGAGTCCCGCATCGAGCAGACGCCCACCGGCACGGTGCCCGCCGGGGCCGGCTGGTTCGTGCTCAACCTGATCGGCGCCCGCGGCTTTGCCACCGAGGGCCACGGCGTCTTCTGCCCGTTCGAGTCGCCCGACGCGGACTTCGAGGACTTCGGCATCAACGTGCACGTGCTGGCGCCCGGCGAGCGCGCGTCGCTCTACCACTCCGAGAGCGTGCAGGAGGGCTTCCTCGTGCTCGAGGGCGAGTGCATCGCGGTCGTGGAGGAGCAGGAGCGAACGCTGCGCGCGTGGGACTACCTGCACTGCCCGGCCGGCACCGCGCACGCGCTGATCGGTACGGGCGAGGCGCCGTGCGCGATCCTGATGGTCGGCGCCCGCAAGGCCGACGCGGGGATCCACTACCCCGTCAGCGCAGCGGCGGCCCGGCACGGCCTCTCGACCCCGGTCGCCGCCGACAGCGCGCGCGACGCCTACGGCGCCGCGGGGTGGAACCGCGACAGCGCGCCGAGCCCGCTGCCCTGGCCCGGCTGACTCACGCCGCCGGGCGCAGCTCCCGCGCGCCGCTCGTCGCGGCCAGCGCGGGCGCGAGGTCGCCGCGAGCGACCCCGTCGAAGCGCTCGAGCCCGAGCCCACCCGCCATCGACCCAAGCTCGGCGCACAGCTCAAACGCCGTCTGCCCGGGCGCGGCGGGCTCGGAGTTGGAGGACTGC
>JBPCNM010000319.1:0-8894 GCA_051001255.1 Solirubrobacteraceae bacterium | reverse complement strand
AGGCCAGCCGACGCGCTCGCTCGCGCGTGAACGCCGGCGTGGTGTGGTGTCCCGGTTATCGCCCCCTCATCGGGCATTTCATCGGGCGGGTCTTACGGGGCACCCCGCCTGCGCGCGGCGGCTGAAGCGCAGACGCGACCGCATGGTGTCCCATTGGGGGTTCGGCTTGCGAGACGGTCGCGCGCAGTGCGGGTCCCGTCGAGCCTTTCCTGGCGTTCGAGACACGATGCCGCCCGCCCGCCCGCACGACGGTCGGTCAGATCGATGGGCGGGGCATCTCGTCCGGGGCGCAGCAGATCACGACGAACCCGAGATCGTGCGGCGCCCAGCACCGCGCAGGGCCAGGTGAAATGTCGCGGACGAGCGCTCGCTCGTCGACTGTCGGCTCATGGCGCCCGCCTCCGAGATCCGGACATCGCCGGGTCGGAGCCGGGCGGGGCGCGCTCGGCGTGACGCTCCTCCGCCGCGCGCACCGACTCGCCGAGTCTCCTCAGCAGCCGTGCGAGCTGCTCGCGCTCGGCGCGGGTCAGGTCGGCGAGGAGTCGCTCCTCGTTTGCGACGTGCTCTTCGACGGCCTGGTCGATCAGCTCGAGGCCCACTGGGGTGAGGCCGACGAGCACGCCGCGGCGATCCTGCGGGTCGGGCTTGCGGGCGACGAGGCCGGCGCGCTCGAGGCGGTCGACACGCTTCGTGACTGCGCCGGAGGTGACCATCATCGACTCCAGCAGGGCGCCCGGGGTGAGCTCGTGCGGCGCACCGGTGCGGCGCAGGGTCGCGAGGACGTCGAACTCCCCACGGCCGAGGCCGAAGCGTGCGAACACGCGCTGGAGGGGTGGGGCGAGGGCGCTCGCGAGCCGGTTGATCCGTCCCACGACACCTATCGCGGAGGCCTCGAGGTCCGGCCGTTCGCGAGCCCATTGCTCGAGGACGCGATCGACGTGATCGGGCATTCGCCTACAGAGTAGTTGCCGGAGAAGACACCTCTGGTAGCCTGGGAACTCTTCTATGGAAGAATGCGTCTCGGAAGGTAATCGTGTCTGACCGGCAAACCACAGCCCTGACCGCGCTCGCGCCGGCTACGTGGGGAACGACCTACATCGTCACCACGGAGCTGCTGCCACCCGACAGGCCGCTGCTCGCCGGTGCGCTGCGGGTGCTGCCGATCGGGCTGCTTCTGCTCGTGGCGGCGCGGAGCCTGCCGCAGGGGTCCTGGTGGTGGCGATCGGGCGTGCTCGGAGCGCTCAACATGGGGATCTTCATGGGGCTGTTGTTTCTGGCTGCCTACCGGCTGCCGGGCGGGGTAGCCGCGGTCCTCGTGTCGTCGGCGCCGCTGCTCGTCGTCGGGCTGGCCTGGCCGCTGCTGGGCGAGCCGCCCACGCGCTACTCGGTCGCGGCTGCGGCGATCGGGCTGGCTGGAGTCGCGCTGCTCGTGCTGCGCCCGGATGCGCAACTGGACGCGCTCGGGCTCTTCGCGGCGATCGCGGCGGCGGCTTCGCTGGCGACTGGCGTCGTCCTCACCAAGCGATGGGGGCGCCCAAGCGGCATTCTCCCCTTCACTGCGTGGCAGCTCGTGGCCGGGGGGCTTCTGCTGACGCCGGTGTCCCTGGCTGTCGAAGGGGCCCCGCCGGCGCTCGACGCCGAGGCCGTTGCCGGCATCGCCTACTTGGGCGTCGTGGGAGCCGGGCTGACCTACCCACTGTGGTTCAACGGCATCGCTCGCCTCGCGGCCACGCGCGTATCCATGCTCTCGCTCTTGAGCCCACTCGTCGCGGTCATCGCCGGCGTCGCGATTGCGGAGGAACGCTTCGGAATCGCTGAGACGATCGGCAGCGTGCTCGTCCTCTTAGCGGTGCTGCTGGGCCAACGCCCGCAGCCACAGGCGCCTGCGGCGAGCCCAGACCGCCCAGACTCGGTCAGCAGCGAGCCGCTGCCCGCGCGCGCAGGGCCGGCCCCTCGGGTGATCGGTCCGCGGCCGCATGCCCAGCGCTCTCAGAACGCGCCCGAGCGGCTGCAGGAGCAGCTCGCCGGTCGAGTCCTGGCGCTGCCGGGCGTCCGCGAGGCGCCCAGCGCCGTCTCGGTCGCGGGCGCGCGCGGGTTCGTGCTCGACGGGAAGAACGGCCGCGGACCTGCGGAGGCGTTTCAGGCCGGTCGGGAGTTCGCGCACCTGCACCCACCCGCGGACGGCAGCCTGCACATGACCCTGCCCGAACACGTCGCCGCCGCCGCCTACGCCAGTGGCTGGGGGCAACCGCGTCCGGTGAGCCGCACGCCGCTGATCTTCGGCCCGCGCGACGAGGAGGAGCTCGAGGTCGTCTGGCGGCTGTTGCACTCGTCCTATAACTACGCAGCTGGGAGAGGCACATGACGATTCTCGTCACGGGATCGACAGGACAGGTCGGCGGGCCGCTCGTGGACCGGCTCGCTTGCCGCGGCGCCAAGGTGCGTGGGCTGGTGCGGTCCCGAGACGCCGCTGAGCGCCTGCGCAAGCTCGGAGTCGAGCCGGTCGAAGGCTCGTTTGACGACGTCGAATCCCTCCGGCGAGCACTCGACGGTGTCGAGCGGCTGTTCATGCTCGCCCCGACCGGGGTCGACGAGGCGGTGCGCCGCCAGGCGCGCTTGATCGACCTCGCCGCCAACGCCGGGATCGAGCAGGTCGTCAAGCTTTCGGTCATCGGTGCGGACGAGGTCACCGACGCTCAGATCATGCGCTCGCATCGCCGAGCGGAGGAGCACCTCGAGCAGTCCGGGCTGGCCTGGACTCATCTCCGCCCTTGCTGGTTCATGCAAAACGAACTGGGCCAGGCCCAGGCGATCGCGACGCACGGGAGCTTCCACGCGCCCGACATGGGCAACCCCGCCATGATCGACGTGCGCGACGTGGCCGCCGCCGCGGCCGCGGTACTCCTGAGCGACGGGCACGCCGGCCGCGCCTACGTGCTCACCGGGCCGGAGTCACTCTCCTACGCCGAGCTCGCCGAGCGCTACGAGCGGGTACTCGGGCTGGACGTGCGCTGGAGCGAGATCGGTCTCGATCAGGGACACGAGGGGATGCTCGCCAGCGGCATGACCGACGAACTCGCGACCTGGATCACCGAGATCATGGCCCATCACCGGAAGAGTGACGTGTCGGCCACGCTCTCGCCGGCTGTGGAGGAGCTGACCGGAAAGCTACCCCGCTCCTTCGAGCAGTTCGTGCACGACCACGCAAACCTCTACAGGATGATCGGGGAGCGCTGATCGAGCGCGCGTCGGCCCGGCCGGCGATGTCCGCCGAGAAATCGCCCGTCGTGGGTGGGCGCGCCGGTAGATCGCGACGCACTGCGCGCACCCCGGCCGCTGCAACCGTATCCGCTGGTTCTGGACGATGCCGCACTCGCAGCTCGACGCCTCATGCAACGGCGCGATGCGCTCGTCGAGCAGGGTCGATGACCGCCAGCGCTTCGGCGATCGAGCGTCGCCAGGTCTGCTCGACGCCGCGTCCGGCGAGCAACTCCATCGCATCGGGGGCGCGCAGTCGCTTAAGCGAAATCCGCAGGCCCCACTGGGTCAGCAGGCCAAAGATGCGGTTCATCGCCGAGGCCCGTAGGCGCACCGAGTGCGTCCGTCGGCGCAGTCGCTCGCGCAGGGCGCGGTCATCGAGCGACGGAATCCACAGCTCCGGCACGAGATCGCGCCGGCATAGCTCGGCAAGCACACGCGCGTCGACCTTGTCGGTCTTGCAAGCCAACGGCGCGACATCACGCACCTTGCGCGCGTGCGCGACCTGCACCTGCCAGCCGGCGGCCGCCAAGCGGTCGCGCACCCACACCGCGCCGCTCATCATCTCCACGCACGCCTTCACGTCGGTGCCGACCGCCAAGACGAGCTTGATCAACCCGTCCTCGTCGGCCGGCACCGCCCCCTCGCCAGTGATCGTGCCGCTGTCGCTGCGCGCGCACCAAGCCGCACGCCGATACGCCCAATCAATCCCGAGATACTGCATCCCAGGGCCTCCCTTCGCGGGTTGAGCTTCAGACCGATGCTCAGTCTCTCGGGGAGGCCAGGCCCTCCTCATGACATTCCATGCGGCTCGAGCACTCGGACGGCGAGCGCGGCCGTCCTCCGGCGCGCTCCTCCTTTCGCCTGGTTGCGGTCCTCTCCGCCGCGGCGCCTCGGGCGCCCGCAAGGGACGAAACCCGGGAGTGTCCACCGACGCGGAGGTCGCTCTCGCAATCCGCGCGAGAGCGGAAGTTTGGCGGCAAGCAAGGTCGCCTTTTCGCTGCCGTGTCCGAGAAGGACAATTCTCGGACGCGAACGTCTGTCCGCCCGAGCCGCGATCCTCCTGGCCATGGGCCAGCAGCTCGAGCGCGTTACCGCCGCGGCGGTGGAGGTCGTCGACCCGGCCGGCCTGGCGGCCGAGGTCGCCGCTCGCTCGCCGGAGGCGCGGCGCACTTACGCCGCCGTCTGCTCCTTCGTCGCCTTCCTCGGCCCGAACGCCACCGCCGCGGCGCTGACGTCGGAAGCGGTACGCGCCTACCGAGACGCGCTCGAGCAGCGAGACCGAGCGCCGGCCACGGTCGCCAAGCACCTCTCCGCGCTGCGCGGACCGGCGGAGGCGCTCGACTACGGCGACCAAGCGCTGCGGACGGTCCGCTCGGCGCGCACGGCGCGCGGCGAGCCGCGCGCGCTCGCATAGGACGAGCCGCTTCCCACGCCGCTCGCGCGATCCAAGAACACGGCATCTCGCAGACCGTGTTCGAGAGCAGCGTCGGCGCGCCGAGAAGCGCCAGGGCGCCGGAGAGATCGACGGGCTGGCCCGCGCCGAGCAGCTGCTCGACGCCACCGGCGCCTCAGTGCTGCACCTGCGCTGCGGCTTCTTCTCCACCAACCTGCTGCTGGACCCGGCCGCCCTGGACGACGGGGTGCTGCGGATCACGATGCCCGTCGACCACCTCAGCTACGCCCAAGCAGCGGCGATCATCAGCCGGGCCACGGGCCGCCCGCTGCGCGCCGAACAGATCCTCGACGATCAGATGCGTGCCGCGCTCCGCGCCGCTGGCCACGGCGATGCCCGGTCGAAGCGTCCTTGAGATGTCCACCGGCCTGCGCGAGGACTTCGTGCCCGAAGACCAGCGCACGATCCTCACCACAACCCCGACCGCACTGGGATCCTGGGCACACGAGCATCTCGCAGGACCTCCTCGACGGAGCGGGTGACTGAGGCATCGCGCGTCCGGTAGGGGACCGGCTACGGCGGCACGTCCGGGCAAGCGCTGAAGCACGCGCCAGGCCCCGACATCGTCGCGACGGGCAGCACGCAGCTCGTCCAGGCGCTGATCGCCGCGGGGCTGGTCGACGAATACCGGCTGTTCGTGTTTCCGGTGGTCGTCGGGCGCGGCGCGCGACTGCTCGAGTCGGCCCACATCAAGCTGAGGCTGCTGGGGACGCGGCCATTCGTTTCGGGCGCCGTACTCCTGCGATACGCATCGGCTACGCCCGCGTTTCCACCGACGAGCAGCACCTGACAGCGCAGCGACGCGCTGGCCGCGCTCGGCGTGGCGGGCCGACGAGCTCACGCGCAATCCAGCGCCCAGGCGGACGCTCAGGGCTCGCGCCGGCAGCCGACACGCTGACCGGCCGCGGAGAATCGGTGGATCTAGGCCGACTCAGGCGCGCTCGCCGCGGCGCACGAGCCGCCACGCGCCGGGCACGAGCAACCCGGCAAGCACGGCCTTGACGATGCCGCCGACGATGAAGATCGCGAACCCGTCGTGGATCGCGGTCGACCACGACATGTCGGCGGAGACCTTCAGCCACGGCACGCCGATCCCGAAGATGACGAGCTGGCCGAAGGCGAATGCCGCGATCGCGACGGGCGTGTGGCGGTCGGCGCCGCGCTCGGCCAGCCGGCCGATGACCCAGGCGGCGACGACGAAGCCGACGAGGTAGCCGCCGCTCGCGCCCCAGATGACGTCCGGCCCGGAGCGGCCGTCGGCGTAGACGGGCAGCAACAGGCCGAGCATCACGTAGAGCAACTGCGAGGCGGCGCCGCGGCGGGCGCCCAGCGCCGCGCCGGCCAGCACGACGGCGAGCGTCTGGCCGGTGATCGGCACCGGAGAGGGCGGCACGTGGATCGCGATCTGAGCGCCGAGGACGGTCAGCAGGGCGCCGCTCACCACCAGGACGGCGTCCCGGGCGCGGGCGTCGGGGAACGCGTCGCCGAGGACGCGGGGGTGCAGGGCTGCCGAGTTCGAGATGCTCATGCGGCGGCGAAGTCAAGCACGGACGCGCGCGCCGCGCGGCGCCGGCGGCGGGGGCGCCCGCCGCGGGCGCCCCCGCGAGGCTCAGCGGTGGACGATCGCCGTGCTCTCGACCTTCGCGTCCAGGCCCTTGCCGACGCCGTCGGTGATGCGGACGACGACGCGATGGGTGCGGGCCTTGAAGAACGTGTGGCGCCCGCGCACCTCGAAGCCGCCGTCGGCGGTGCGGTGCACGGTGCCCGTCGAGCGGGTCCCATCGCCCCACGCTATGCGGACGTCGTAGTCGGCGGGCCGGGCGTCGGGGTCGGCGTCGCGGAACGTCGCCACGCTGCGCGTCGCGGGCATGAACGCGCGCGCGGTGAACGTCGTGCCGGTCGCCGTGACCGGCGGATCGAACCCGATGTCGAGCCGGCCGCGCTCTGGTTCCCGCAGGGCTCGAACGAGCTGATCTTCCCACTCGTCGTGAGCCGCCAGACCACGCCCAGGCTGCCGTCGGGGGCCCAGAGCGCGCCGTCGGGACCGGTGGTGATGTCGTTGGGAAGCGCGAACTCGGCCGGCAGCGGGAACTCGGTGACGCGCTGGCCGGCCCTCGCGATCGAGGCGCTCGCCGCCAGGCACGCCGTCAGCGCGAGGGCGAGCGCCACGCCGGCTCTGCGGATCGGGGACTTCATGTGTGGGCCTCCGGTGTCAAAGAACGGTTCGAGGCCCTGACGTCGCGGCTCGTCCCCGTATTCCCCGAGCCGGGATCAGCACCCACCGCGAGGCGCGACCGACCGCGCCAGCCGCGCGCGCGAGTACTCCCACGAGGGCCGCGCGGGCTCGCCGTTCGCGTACGCGACGGCGGCGGTGAAGGTGTCCAGCAGGCACGGGTCGTGCCGCCGGCCGTCGAGCGCGCAGAGGCGCTCGAACAGGTCGTCGGCGTCCTGACCGCGGAGCTCCGCCGTGCGGGTGACGCCCAGTTGGAGCAGCTTGCGGGCGACGGCCGGGCCGACGTTGGGGATGGTGGTGAGGGCCTGGAGATCGGGCTCGGACGGCATGGCGACATGATCGCGCCGAACGAGCGAAGCGGCTTGAAGGAAACGGACAGGCCGCGCGCACCATCGAGCAGGGCCGTACGGCTGGGCTGGTGTCCGTGCTCGGGCTGGAGACGGGCGCCCTCGTGCACGTCACCGCGGCGGCCGCCGGGTTGTCCGCGCTCGTCGCCTCCTCGCCGGTTGCGCTGGCCGTGCTGCGCTACGGCGGCGCCGGCTACCTGCTCTGGCTCGGCATCCGCACGCTGCGCCGCCACGCCGTCGAGACGCCGGCCGCTCGCGCACCGGCGTCGCATGGGCGGCTGTTCCGCGGTCCCGGCTGACCGACGAAGAGTTCACGATTCCCGATGTGCCTGATGAGGAGTGGGATGCCTTCCACGCGATCATCGCCGAACGGTGATCGCCAGGCGGCGAGTCACTCACGTCGTTACTGATGCCGACGCGCTGAGCTGGGCCCTCGATCCTCGCTGCACCGCCCGCTCGGAGACGGCCAAGGCCATCATTGGGGGGACGGACTCGAATCGTGTCGTTCATGTCGGTAGTGGAGCTGCGCTATGGGGCCCTGCGGGCGAGATGGGGTGACCTACGACTCCGCCGCCTGGCGCGGTCGCTGTCTGACCTGGACGTGGTACAGACCGAGAAACGGCTCATCGATCGTTGCGCCGACCTGCGCGCATGGGCCAACGGGGCCGGCCACCCACTCGGGCAGAAGATCCACGAGGCTGACCGCGCCAGGGCCGATAGGTGTGAGCGGTGTTCGAGGGCCTCATTCGCAACCTCAATCTATACAGTAGTGTATGTATGGGAATACGCATCACCTGCGGCGGTGTCAATCCCGCGCGGTACGCGAGAGAGAGAGAGAGAGAGAGAGAGAGGCGATGGCACCCCCGACTCGCACGCCGCGCAGCAGGTGGATCGATGAGGGGCTGCGGGCGTTTGCCGCCGGCGGCCCGGACGCCGTCCGGATCGAGCCGCTGGCCCGAGCGCTGGGCGTCACCAGGGGCGGCTTCTACGGGCACTTCGACGACCGGCGCGCGCTGCTGGACGCGCTGCTCGACACATGGGAGCGCAGAAGCACCGATGAGGTGATCGAGCGCGTCGAGCGCGAGGGCGGGGATCCCAAGGCGAAGGCGCAGCGGGCGCGCGCGCTGACGTTCAGCGACGAGCTGCTGCCGATCGACCTCGCGGTTCGCGACTGGTCCCGGCGCGAGCCGCCGGTCGCCGATCGCCTGCGACGTGTCGACAACCGGCGGATGGACTACCTGCGCTCGCTGCTGGCTCCCTTCTGCGCCGACGAGGACGAGCTCGAGGCTCGGTGCCTGATCGCCTTCTCGGTGGCGATCGGCAACCACTTCATCGCCGCCGACCACGGCGCGCACAGCCGCGCCGACGTGCGGGAGCTGAT
The DNA here is from genome assembly GCA_051001255.1 of Solirubrobacteraceae bacterium. GTDB lineage: Bacteria > Actinomycetota > Thermoleophilia > Solirubrobacterales > Solirubrobacteraceae > DASQMT01. Next base: position 219 of record JBPCNM010000319.1, on the reverse strand, counting down.
CGCGAGACGGCTCTTTGCCCAGTAGGCCCGGCCTCCACGGGTGCCCCATGTTCGTTTGCGGAACGGCTTGGGGGAGACGGCGAGCATGGTGCGCTCTAGCATGCGCTCATGCCCATCAGGCCCCGGCCGCCGTTCACCGGCGTGGACCTCGAGCGGGCCGGCAACGGCGTTGCGAGAACCGCGCCACCTGCCGCTGGAGGTCAGACGCCGGAGGTCGTG
>JBPCNM010000318.1:0-4425 GCA_051001255.1 Solirubrobacteraceae bacterium | reverse complement strand
GCTCGTCCTCGTCGAGGATCTGCACGTCCCAGCCGGGCATCGGCTTGCCCATCGAGCCCTCGCGGACCTCCAGGAACGGGTAGTTGGCGACGAGCGGATAGGACTCGGTCAGCCCGTAGTAGTCGAGGACGGTGAGCCCGTACTGCTCGCGGAACCAGCGGATCGCCTCGGGGTTGAGCGGCTCGCCCGCGCTGCACACGATGCGGAACCGCTGCGGATAGCGCGTGCCCGCGTCGGCGATCGCCATCATCGAGCGCATCGCCGTCGGGGTCGTGAACACGTTCGCCGCCCCGTGGCGCGACAGCACGTCGAGCTGGCGGTGGGGATCGAAGCCGCCTTCGCGCTGCAACACGAGCTGCACGGCGCCGAGCCGCCACGGGCCGAGCAGCGGCGCGATCCCCGCCGCCCACGCCCATTCGCCCATGCCGTGGAACAGCTCGCCGTCGCGCACGTCGTGGCAGTAGGTGAACTCCTCGTGTGCGAGCAGGTACCGATGCGCGTGCAGGATCCCCTTGGCCAGCCCGGTGGTGCCCGAGGAGTAGTAGAGCTGCGCGGGATCCTCGGCCAGCGTGTCCTCGGGAGTGAACGTCTCGTCGCCGCTCGCCGGGAAGTCCGCGAGGGCCAGCACGTGCTCCACCAACGACGGATCGACGCGCCCGGCGTTGGCCGCGTCGGTGATCAGCACCTTGGCGCCCGAGTCCGAGAGCCGGTGGCGGATCCCCTCGTCGCCGTAGAGCACCGACATCGAGAGCAGGATCGCCCCGCACTTCCAGGTGGCGAAGAACGCGGCGGCCGTCTCGGGTGTCGGCGGCAGCAGCATCGCCACGCAGTCGCCCTTCTCCACGCCGTGCTCGCGCAGATTGCGCGCGAAGCGGTTCGACGCGGCCTGCAGCTCGCCCCAGCGCACCTCCCGAACGGTCCCGTCGAAGTGCTCGTGGATCATCGCGAGCTTGTCCGGCGGGTGCTTGTCGCAGACGTCGGCGGCGATGTTGTAGCGCTCGGGGACCTGCCACACGTGCTCGGCGCGGACCTGCTCGTAGCTGGCGACCATCCTGACGTTGTACCCCGAAACGGCACGCGACGGCGAACCCGGAGGGACGAGATGCGGCCACGGGTCACCGCTGTCGGGCGCCTGCCGGAAGGACAGGCTCAGACCGGCTATCAGTCGCAGCGCCGCCCGCCGTCGTGGCGGTCGTCGCCTTCGCCGTGCCGGTGGCAGCGGCCCCCGCCGCGACCGTCGATCGCGACCTGCCGGTACGGCGTCAGGGTGACCGGGCCGATCAGGCCGTAGTCCTGCTTGGCCTGGCTGCCGTAGTCGGCCGGGCGGAACACGCGCAGGCGGTTGATCATGGTGGTGGCCACTTCGACCTCGATCCGGTTCGTCCCGGCTCGCAGGTGCGGGCCGATGTCGACCTCGTCCGCGAGCTGGTCGACCACGCCGACCGAGCGACCGTTCACGCGCACGCGGAACGAACCGTGCAGCGCGCCCAAGGCGAGGTACGCTCCGTTCCGCTGCGTCCACCGACGCGGCAGCCGGGCCGCCGTAGTGTAGGTCCCGAGCGCCCACGGCATCGGTGATCTCGGGGATCTCGCTCCACGGGGTGAGGGCGACGTCGTCGAACCTCCAGTGGACGTGCTCGGTGTGGCTCGACGGGTCGCCCGCGGACCCGGGCCGGTACTCGTCGACGGCGAGCTCCCAGCGCGCGAGGTCGACCGGCTCCGGCAGCCCCGCGATCGTGGTCTTGACGGTTCGGCCGTCGCTGAGCGTGGTGGTGTACCGCCCGTCGGAGCGAGCGCGGATCGCGAGCTCCCCGTCCACCGCGACGGCACTGTCGGCCGTGGTGCCGGTGACGTGCACGTCGGCCGCGCGCCGGGACGGGCGGATGGCGATGAGCATCGCCTCGGATGGTGCGAACGAGATCTCCGTGCGGATCCGCCCCCCTCGGCCGCATACGTCGCGATCGGCGCGATCGAGCCGGTCCAGGGATCGAGCTCTACGGCACCCCGCGGCACTCGGCGGCGAGCGAGACGCTTGCACCGGCAACCTGCTCAACGTCGACGGCGGCGTCCCCGCGGCCTACGCCCGCTGAGTCGGCCCGGCCCGCGGCCGCCGGACCTTGGCATGCTGGCGGGGTGCCCGAGCCGCCCGACCTCCTCGCCTCAGACGCCGAACGCGAGCGCGCGGTGGCGCGGCTGCGGCGCGGCGCGTCGGAGGGTCGGCTGACCGTCGAGGAGCTCGACGAACGCTGCGAGCGCGCCTACGCGGCGCGGACGCGGGGCGAGCTCGACGCGCTGATCGGGGACCTGCCGGCGGCGGGCACCGCCGGGCGCGCGCCCGCCCCCCGGACGCCGCTCGACCCGGGCGGCATCGGACGCCAGCCGTTCACGTTCGTCTTCGAGCACCCGGTGCCGCCCACACATGCCATGACGGAGGCGCTGCGCACGATGGCGCCCGCGCTGGCACGCGCGGGCTACGAGCTGGTGGATCGCGGCGAGCGCCGGCTCGGGTTCGACTACGCCTACCGGCCCGGCTGGGTCGCGCTGCCGATCATCATGCTCCCGGGCCCGGGGTTCCTCGCGCTGCTGGTCAAGGAGCACGACCGCGTCGCGGTCGACTTCGAGGACGCACCGGGTGGCGGGACGCGCATGGTGGTGCACGGCCGCGCGCCCCGACGGGTCCGGCGCGCCTTCGCCAAGCTCGGCCCCAGCAGCAGCTGACCGTCCGGGAAGCGCCGGATCGGCGTCGGCGATCGGCGGCGTCTGGCCGAGCGCTCACGCCGGCGCGCGCCGCAGCGGCACACCGGCCTCCTCTTCCAGCAGCGCGACGGCGAGCAGCTCGCCGTCGACCGCGCCGTAGCGGGCCAGCGCGCGCCGGTGGACCCGCTCGACGAGCTCGGACAGCTCGAACGGCACGCCGGACTCGCGCGCGAGCGCGGTCACCGTCGCGAGCTCCTCGACGCAGCGGTCCAGCCCGAAGGTCTCCAGGTAGTCGCCGCCCAACAGCGCCTCGAGGTCGCGCCGGATGAACTCGCTCGACGCGGCGCTCGACGCCAGCGCCTGGCCGAGCACGTCGAGCTCGATCCCGGCGCGGCGGCCGAGCAGGAGCGCCTCCGCCGTGGCCACCGCCTGACCGAACCAGAGCAGGTTGACGAGCAGCTTGGTCGTGTACCCGGCGCCATGACCGCCGACGTGCAGGACGCGATGCGGGTCGCCGACGACCTCCAGCAGCGCGCGATGACGCTCGACGAGCACGGCGTCCCCGCCCACGAACAGCTGCAGCGTTCCCGCGCGGGCGGCCGGCACGCCGCCGCCGACCGGCGCGTCCAGCACGCCGACGCCGCGCGCGCGCGCCCGTTCGCCGATCGTCCGTCCGACGCCGGGGGAGCTGGTGCTCATGTCGATCCAGGTCGTCCCGGCGGGCAGCGCGTCCAGCGCACCGCCGGGCTCGAGCATCGCGTCCTGCACCTCCTGCGGTCCCGGCAGCATCGTGATCAGGACGTCCGCCGCGCCGGCGACCTCGGATGACGTGCTTGCCCAGCGGGCGCCGCATGCCGTCACGGCGCCCTCGAGCTCGCTCCGCAGGTCGCCGGCCGTGACCTCGCGGCCGGATCTGACCAGGTTCGCGCACATGGGCAGTCCCATCCGCCCCGCGCCCAGGAATCCGATGCGCGTCACGCGCTGGAGCGTCAGTCCTCGTCGGCCTGGCGCTCGGAGACCTTGTCCCCCAGCTGGGCCATCACGTCGGGGTCGCGCAGCGTGGTGACGTCCCCCAGCTCGCGGCCCTCGGCGATGTCGCGCAGCAGCCGGCGCATGATCTTGCCCGAGCGCGTCTTGGGCAGGTCGTCGGCCCAGATGATGCGCTTGGGCCGGGCGAGCTTGCCGATCCGCTTGGCGACGTGCTCGCGGATGTCGCCGATCAGCGCCTCGTCGCCGTCGCGCCCGCCCTCGAGGGTCACGAACGCGGTCACGGACTGCCCGGTGTCCTCGTCGGCCTGGCCGATCACGGCCGCCTCGGCGACCTTGGAGTAGGAGACGATCGCCGACTCGATCTCCGCGGTCGACATGCGGTGCCCGGAGACGTTGAGCACGTCGTCGGTGCGCCCGATGATCCAGAAGTAGCCGTCCTCGTCGACGCGTGCGGCGTCGCCGACCGCGTAGACGTCGGAGCCGAACTTCGACCAGTAGGTCTCGACGAAGCGCTCCTCCTCCTTGTAGAGCGTGCGCAGCATCCCCGGCCACGGGCGGTTGAGCGTGAGGAACCCCTGCTCGGTGCCGGCATCCTCGTCGTCGTCGGTCAAGACGGCCGCCTCGACGCCCGGCAGCGGCTTGCCCGCCGAACCCGGCTTGGTGTCGAGGATCCCCGGCAGCGTGGTGATCATGATGCCCCCCGTCTCGGTCTGCCACCAGGTGTCGACGATCGGGCAC